>NZ_BAAFZH010000050.1:0-54706 GCF_054684315.1 Scytonema sp. NUACC21
AAACTCGCTCCCCCTCTCCCTCTCCCCCCCTCTCCCCCTCTGCCTTAATGATAAGTCTTTACCCGGACATGATATAAAGTGAAGGCTGAAATCCGCTCCCAGACTGGAGGGAAAAATCAGGTCTGTGGGCTATCAATGCTCTTCAATGCAAAACTCCATCAAAAACGATCAATAAATTGCTCGTTGAATTGGTCATTTTTCTGCACAATATCCTGTAAATCTAGATTGCACAAGGGTTAATATAAAATACTTTCTAATCTAATGGAGACGCTATCTGAGAATGTGCTCGCTAAACGCCAAGGACAAAATAAGGAGAAAAACAAATGACCAACACAGGACAACCACCAAGCATTGAGGAACGACTCAGCCGTCTAGAAAATCTGTTCGCTAACATTGGCGAAACAGTGTTAGCCCAGAATAACACCATTGCTGCTATGAGTGCTAACATCAACGCTCAAAGCAACACCATTGATGTTCTGGTTGCTAACATCCAGCAGCTAACCGAGAACGTCAACGCTGTAACCAACCGAGTAGATATCTTAGCTATACAAGCCGAGCAAGATCGAGCGCAAGCAGCCCAAGACAGACAGCAAGCAGCAATTGACCGCCAAGCATTTCAAGCCGAGATTCAGCGTATATGGGAATATTTACTTAGGCAAGGTGGTAATGGCAGCGATCCGTCAAGGGGTTAGGCGTATACTGTTTTCAAATGCTAACTTACGAGATCGAATCACCTTTGAATTAACTTTATCTTGGGGAGACAGCGTGGGCACGTGATGGAATTAGATATCGCAGTAGTCGCTACCAATTTTGAATCAACTTTATCTTGGGGAGACAGGATGGGGACTGCCCACCGTTATCCAATTTTGTTATGGGACTTCCAGATAAAAAAATCTCCAACTTTCTCTTGTGGTGCGGGCTTCTAGCCCGCCGATTGTACAGAACGGGCGGGGACGCCTGTACCACAAGAAGTAAAATTCATTTCTTGGAAATCCCTATTACCTACCACTACTCACCAAGCCATCACGTAGGGTGGGCACTGCCCACCTTTGTCCAACTTCGTCATTACCTACCACTGCTAACCACTAAGAATTACTTAATATCATGATAAAAACAGCTTGATATCACATTCACTTTTTCTGGAAAATTCGCGGATGGGTAGGTGTTGGAAAACAACAGTTGGTCAAAATGGCTGAATCCCTTTAAGGACAAGACTTGTGAGCCAGAAAACGACTCCACCCATCCGCGCTCCTTACCCAGAGAGGTTTTCAGCGATTTTCACTCTACTCAATCTCCATTTTTGATGCTATGATAGACCCATCCGCGATTCCGAACATTGAAAACCGCATAAAGGCTCATTTTCCGGCTCCCGCCATTTCAATTAACTTGAATCCCTATCAGGGATTGAAACGATTTCTTTGGATTCGTAGACAGCAATGTGGTGGCATTTCAATTAACTTGAATCCCTATCAGGGATTGAAACATAAAATCAATCTCCAATTGTGTAATGTTGTGTTATTTCAATTAACTTGAATCCCTATCAGGGATTGAAACATTATTCGCTGACAACAACCCCGCGTTCATGATTTCAATTAACTTGAATCCCTATCAGGGATTGAAACCTGCTTATTTTTTGCATAAAGCTCTCTAATTGAATTTCAATTAACTTGAATCCCTATCAGGGATTGAAACAAACTCGTCTTTTTCCATGTCGGCGATCGCTTCTGATTTCAATTAACTTGAATCCCTATCAGGGATTGAAACATTTGCCCTTCAAATTCGTCTGGGTTTAAAAACATTTCAATTAACTTGAATCCCTATCAGGGATTGAAACCATCTATCAACGTTGGTGATAAAAGGGAAGATTGGCGTAAGATTTCAATTAACTTGAATCCCTATCAGGGATTGAAACCGCTTTAACGTTGCAGCTGCCCTGCGTCTTCCCATTTCAATTAACTTGAATCCCTATCAGGGATTGAAACAAAAGGCTGAACCCAGCCAGTATACCCAGAATGGCTATTAATTTCAATTAACTTGAATCCCTATCAGGGATTGAAACAACTCTCTCAAAGAACACGGCTTACTAAACGTTTGTATAGAGATTTCAATTAACTTGAATCCCTATCAGGGATTGAAACAGCGATTGCTATGCGCCTGACGGAACTGTGCGACCTATTTCAATTAACTTGAATCCCTATCAGGGATTGAAACAAAAAAACAGAATGCTACTTTAGGGAATAGGGCAGGGATTTCAATTAACTTGAATCCCTATCAGGGATTGAAACTGGCTACAATGTCCAAGCTCAAATACTCGATACATTTCAATTAACTTGAATCCCTATCAGGGATTGAAACCTCTTATTCTTTTATCAAGGTCAGATAAATCCTTTTTATTTCAATTAACTTGAATCCCTATCAGGGATTGAAACGCTCTAGTTCCATTTGGGAGTATGCTTACTTTGAGATTATTTCAATTAACTTGAATCCCTATCAGGGATTGAAACATAACACCTCTAGCTTGTATCGCTTGATGTCAGCAAAATTTCAATTAACTTGAATCCCTATCAGGGATTGAAACCAGTATCAGGGTAGTGTCGCCGTAATTGGCGTGAACATTTCAATTAACTTGAATCCCTATCAGGGATTGAAACATTCAATCCATCGTAAGCAAAATAATTTGACAAGATTTCAATTAACTTGAATCCCTATCAGGGATTGAAACGCGGTTGGCACGTCTTTTGCTAGGTGAAGTTTCAAATTTCAATTAACTTGAATCCCTATCAGGGATTGAAACTGTCTCAGCTGTTAGCAGTGCAAGTTGTAATTTAATTTCAATTAACTTGAATCCCTATCAAGGATTGAAACCAATGTATGAAATTTAATTCATCTCAAGAAGCTGTTTAGTGAGAGCTAGAATTTTGTTGCCATATTTAGGATCTGTAGCCCAGCGACCACTTAAGTTAGTGACTAAGGGAGCAACGCCTCTTTTGACGAGATGAAAACGAGGATCGACGATCGGTAAATGCTTTACAGGCTCGGTAGATGCGTAAGCTTTGAGATGCTGAATATGAGCTTTGATTCCCGTTTGAATGTTAGGGAAACAAGCTCCTCGAATCCCACCTCCTGTTGCACCAAGACCACAAAAGTTGTTTTGGCTGGGTTGAATATCTCCACCAAAAATTAAGAACCCTGTTTCGAGGCACATTTGACAGAAAGCAATATCGTGATTAACCCCCTCAAGGGCAGACTCGTCTATGTAAAGCTTGGGTAAATTAGAAAATTGGTTTAAAGCACCTGGATTTTTTGCTTCAAGAAACTTTTTTAGACGACTTTCTGATACAGTTCCAAGTCCCATAATCTTTTCTGGAAGCAGAATCCGTTCTGAAACTTGGCTCCATTCCATTAGACCATTAGCAAGTCCTTTGGCAAATAAATTGCGGCGATCGCGCAGAAGCTTCATATCCTCTAGATTACTTAGAAAACATAACTCTATGATTAGAGAGGGTATTGCTATATCTCGACAAAAGCCTAAACGCCCGAATCGAGTTGAGGTATCTGGCTTTGCTCCTCTCGCCTGAAGTCCAGGAACTGCACGGATTAGAGCATCTAAAATACGTAGTGCATTTTCTTTTCGCGCATTGTTACCAGCAATATAATAGATTTCAGCTCCTCGTGCAGGGGGAGTAGCAGAATTACCGTGAAGTTCGATAGCGACATCGTTAGTACGAGCACGACGAGCGATCCACTCAATTGTTTGTTTTAGGTTAATATTGTCAGGAACAGAAAAAAAATCTTGGTCTTTTTTTAAACCGCGAAGTTCTAGTTCTTGCACTAACAAATCACGGGTTTGTATCATTTCATCAGCTTCTGTAGTGTTAAACACTGATATTGCACCAGGGTCTCCCGTAAAGTGACCGGCTGAAATAAAAATACGTCCCATTTGTTTACCTCCTGACAATTATTTGAGAGTCGATTATGTGAATTAAGTTCTACCTCAAGTACTTTACGTTTATGTTTTCACGTTTTTTTCTTGAAATATTTCCACTATTTCATTTGGCGTAAAGCTCGTACTTGCACTCTCCGCCTCCCATTGGTCATTACCCTGTAAGACAAAGCTGAGGGGAGATAACGTTCTATAGCAGAAGCGAGATCGCTAAACAAGTCGGTATTGAGCAAGTTACGATTCAAGTTCGACCAGACCGAAAACCTCCACTGTAAAGTGTCAAGTAAAAATAGTGAGGAAGAAGTTAAGGATTACTTTACAATGAAGAAACAGCTTGATATTGCATTTACTTTTTTTGCCAAATTCGCGGATGGGTAGGTGTTGGAAAACAACAGTTGGTCAAAATGGCTGAATCCCTTGAACAACAAGACTTGTGAGCCATAAAACAACTCCACCCATCCGCGCTCCTTACACAGACAGTGTTTCAGCGATTTTAACTCTACTCAATCTCCATTTTTGATGCTATGATCGACCCATCCGCGATTCCGAACATTGAAAACCAAATAGAAACTCATTTTCTGGCTCCTACCCCTTACAATTACTAGGAATCCCTATCAGGGATTGAAACAAGTCTTTGGCTACCTTCTTTTTATCCCAAGTTAGCCCTTACAATTACTAGGAATCCCTATCAGGGATTGAAACTTCAAATCTTCATCAAAGCAATAACTGATTTTCAAGCCTTACAATTACTAGGAATCCCTATCAGGGATTGAAACCCGACTTGCCTGTAATCGGCATCGTTTCACAGCACCTTACAATTACTAGGAATCCCTATCAGGGATTGAAACAAAAGACAGGGTGTACAGCCAAAAGAGTCTGATATCCCTTACAATTACTAGGAATCCCTATCAGGGATTGAAACGGGGGCAATAGAGGCTAGGGCGATCGGACGTTCTCCTTACAATTACTAGGAATCCCTATCAGGGATTGAAACCTCTCTGATAAACCCAACCAATCTAGTACTAAACCTTACAATTACTAGGAATCCCTATCAGGGATTGAAACATTTAGTTGCATGGTTCCCAACGGGGGTATACAAACCTTACAATTACTAGGAATCCCTATCAGGGATTGAAACGATTTGCCAATTGCGCTGCTAATGGATGCCCGTCCTTACAATTACTAGGAATCCCTATCAGGGATTGAAACGGGATAAAAAGCGTATTTACCTGCGCCGTTGGGAGCCCCTTACAATTACTAGGAATCCCTATCAGGGATTGAAACATAAAACCCAACTTCTTTAAGAACCCACACGGGACCTTACAATTACTAGGAATCCCTATCAGGGATTGAAACGAGCCAGCGCACTTTCTCTAAGGGGACATGCGGCATAGCCCTACCTAGGAAACAACAAGCTTTTTGGGCTTTGATTTTCGCTTGGGAGTTGATGGTGCAGGATATGAGTTTCCGTCGAAGGAGAGTCGCTCATAATAAATTGTTAACAAGCTCTGATAATAATGTAACAGTTTGTATATGACATCGGTGCCATTGTGCCTGATAAATTAGTGGCTAAAAGCTACTGATGAGTGGTTAGCAGTCAAAAAGTTGCTCACTACTAACCACTAACTACTAACCACTAACTACCTGATTTTCTTGCCGTAAAAAGGCTTGGATAAACCGCTCAATTTCACCGTTCATAACATCGGCGATCGCAGTTGTTTCTTCCGAGGTTCGCAAATCTTTCACCATTTGGTAAGGGTGAAAAACATAGTTGCGGATTTGGTTACCCCAAGAAGCTTCCACCATATCACCTCGAATTTCGGCAATTTCCTTGGCGTGTTGCTCTTGGGCTATAACCAGTAGTTTAGCCTTTAATCGGGCAAGGGCTTTTTCCTTGTTTTGCAGTTGACTGCGTTCTTCCGTACAACGCACGGCAATACCTGTAGGAAGGTGAACAACCCGCACAGCAGTTTCCACCTTGTTGACATTTTGCCCACCTTTCCCACCCGATCTAGATGTTGTAATTTCCAAATCTTTCTCTGGAATCTCGAGTTGTACGGTGTTATCTAACTGGGGCATAACTTCTACCCCAGCAAAACTTGTTTGCCGCTTACCATTTGCATTAAAAGGAGAAATCCTAACCAAGCGATGAGTGCCAGTCTCGGAGCGTAAATACCCGTAGGCATAGCGCCCTGTAATTTCTATTGTTGCGGATTTAATGCCCGCTTCATCGCCTTCAGAAATTTCAGTTAAATGCACCTTGTAACCCTGATTCTCTGCCCAACGGGTGTACATGCGTAATAGCATCTCCGCCCAATCTTGAGCATCCGTACCACCAGCACCCGCATTAATTGTTAACACAGCTCCTTTTTCATCGTATGGACCTGAAAGCAATTGGAGTAACTCCCATTGGTCAAGTTCCCGGTTGAGCTTTTTAACAGTAGATTCGGCTTCTTGAAGCAGACCTTCATCAGTTTCTAACTCCAAAAGCTCGATCACTGCCGTTGTATCTTCCAGGCTGGATTTCCAGTGGTGATACTGTTGTAGGTGGGCTTTCAAATCGTTTAGTTCTTGGAGTATTTCTTGGGCTTTAATTTGGTCATCCCAAAATTCCGGCTGGGCTGCTATTTGTTCCAGGTCTTGTATTTTGGCGGTAAGTGCGGGTATGTCAAAGATAGTCCTGGGTTTTACCCAGGCGGTCGGACAACGTTTCTACTTCGCGTTTAAGTTCTAAGACTTCCATAGTATTGACTTATAAAAGAGCGCTTCGGATTATACGCGATTGCTCTCTAGACTGGTTTACTCTTTCAATTTTACCCACACTTGACTCAGCAGAGGTGTTGTTACCGAAGAAAGGCATAGGGCAGAAGACAAAAGTTAAATCATAGTTAGTTAAAATTTATACATAAGCATTAACCGTGCCATTGGCTCAAACGGTTAATGCTTAGGAATGTATTGATGGGGATTCTCTGTTAAGAGTTCCCTGTTCTCTCTTAAAAGTAAAAAACTGTGGTTTTGATATAAAACCACAGCTGATTTTTGGTGATTAAATTTCCTAATCGCGGCTATTTAAGGCAATAAGCAATCGCAGAATGAAAACAAAGAGGTTGATGTAGGTTAAATACATCGATAATGCTGCAGGTAGATACTGGTCATTGCGGTAGGTACGGGGCAAGATGTAAAAATCTACCACAGATGCGCCTACAAAGAGAAAGACGCCCAATCCTGAGATACCAATTTCCAGCCATGTGGGTGCATAGACACCAAAGATGCTGAATAAAAATTGCACTCCGACCACCACAACTAGGGCAATCACTCCCAGACTGATAGTTTTCGTCAATGCCATGCCATCTGACTCAGAGAGATTTGAGCCAATTTGACGGGCAACAATAAAGGTGATGCCACAACCAATTGCCGCTATGCCAATCCCTTGGATACCCACACCTTGGGTTCTTAATGCCAAAAAGACCAAACCACTAAGAGTGTAGCCAGACAAAAGACTGTAGGTTGCTAGCAAGGGCAATGCAACCTTTTTATTACCGTTTTCGGCAATATTCTGGGCAACAAAGAACAAAATCAATTCCAGAATCACTGCCCCAAAGAAAGTGGGGTAGAACAGCCCAGGGTTGTTACGGATAACACCAAGTCCCCCATAAGTCCCAAGTGCAGTGAGTACCAATCCACCACCCAAATAGGGCAGGGCGTTGGCAATGACATTGGGACCTAACAAGGCTTGGCTTTTAGCCTTAGAAATCGCTTCTCGGAAGTTGCTGGTATTGCTCATAATTTTAAAGGCAGATTTCAGTCAAGGATTCCTGTTTACTTCTATTTTTACCGATCGCCTCGGTTTGCAGCCACAAAATTCCCCAAAAGTAGAAGTTAGCCCGTACTTAACAACACTGCTTGCGAATCAAAACTTAAGTTTCTTCCAAAAACCTGAGTTTTCCTTTCTAAAAGCCCTTAACTGAACTGTGTTGAATCAAGAGTATTTAAGTTAAACATAATTGTTTCTCAATGTTTGGGATCTTTAGGGAAGTTAACATTTAAGCCACATTCCAGTTAACTTTTCGGGAATCGAGAAGCACAGGAAAAAGAATCCGTGTAAATGCTGATTCTCGAGTTCGGCTTCCTTATAAGTTCAGTGGAACAACGAATGGTTTCCCAAGGGCTTCCTAAGGAAAATAATGACAGCTTTGAAGAACGTATACGCAACTCTTATTTTTCCCTAAAACCAGTAGTTACTAAAAAGGAATTTATATTATGGCTACCACTAAGTCTTATATGCAGTTTGATGGCATGGAATTATTACAGATGTACCACCAGAACCCCTCCATTAAACTTCGCAATCAACTCGTACAGCTACATACTGGGTTAGTGCGGAAAATGGCTCATAAATTTAGCCATCAGTGCAATGAGCCTTACGAAGATTTAGAGCAAATCGGTTATTTTGGTCTCATAAGAGCTATTGAACGCTTTGACCCAAGCCAAGGGTATGCTTTTAGTTCTTTTGCCGTACCTTATATTCGTGGTGAAATGCTGCACTTTTTGCGCGATCGCAGCACTCTCTTAAAAATTCCCCGTCGTTGGCAGGAACTGTATAATGAAGGTCAAAAAGTACGTAAAGAATTAGCAATTGCCTTGGGTCGTCCTCCAAAAGATTCAGAAATTGCTAGCAAATTGAAAGTGTCAGTACAAGAATGGCAAGAAACAAAATTGGCTGCTCAAAACCGTTTACCCTTGAGTTTGGATGCTACTGTAGTTCAAAATGTAGATTGCCAAATTACCCTAGGTGAAGCACTGCCCTGTCCTCGTTCTGCTGCTCTCCAGCAACTCGAAGAAGAACAGCAACAACTTCAAGGAGCAATTAACAAGCTAGAAGAAAAGCCTCGCATGGCAGTTGAAATGGTGTACTTGAAAGAATTGTCTCGTAAAGATGCCGCCAAGAAAATTGGTACTAGCCCCATGACAGTCACAAGGTATCTCCAAAAAGGAATTCAAGACCTGGTAACTATGTTACAACCACAAGCAGTTGCTACAGGGGCTTAGCTATTAGTCATTGGTCATTAGTCATTAGGATAAATACAAATGACAAAGGACACTGGACAAATAACAAATAACTAATTTATCGAGATTTCAAATCAGCAATTGCTCCTCGTGTCATGGCAGCAATAGCCTGGTCGGTTGCTTTAGGCAAATGATAATACTTACCTCCAGCATTCTTTGCTAACTCCTTAGCAAACCCAGTAGAGACAAATTTACTTTCAGTATCTATTACCAACAACTGCATTCCCAAAGCACGTATTCTGGCAGCGATGTCTAATAACTCTGCTTTGATGTCTGGTTTTTGTCCTGGTTCTTGGGGTTCACCCAAAGAACGCCCCAAAGGAATATTTCCACGTCCATCGGTTATCGCTACAATCACAACTTGCCCGATATCACCACTCATCTGGGCATTTAAACCGACACGCACGGCTTGGGTTAAACCATGAGCTAGGGGCGAACCACCACCGCAGGGTAATCTTTCAAGACGGTTACGCGCCAAAGCAATAGAACGCGTTGGGGGTAATAAAACTTCTGCTTGTTCTCCTCGGAAAGGAATCAAAGCCACTCGATCGCGGTTTTGATATGCTTCGGTCAGGAGTTGCATCACTGCACCTTTTGCTGACTGCATCCGGTTTAATGCCATAGAACCCGAAGCATCCACAACAAACACAACAAGAGCACCTGCTTTTCTCACAAGGCGCTTTGAGCGGATATCACTTTGCTCTACAAATACCCGCTTTTTTTGGGAGTAGGGAGAAGTTTCGCCTTGTCTACCTTTTCCCTGATTCTCATACCTCTGCCGTCTTGCTTTCTGATACGGGGCTGCGGTTCGCAGCGTGGCATCTACAGCAATGCGCCGTACTTTACCTTTGGGCAACATTGGTTTGATATATCGTCCCCGATCTTCTGACAAAATTAAACTGCGGCTACCAGATTTTCCCTGCCGTTGCGCCATTTGAGCAAAATAAAGCACGCTGGAGTCAAGAATCACTCCTTCTGGATCGAAGATAAATTCTTCAGGGATACTGGGTGGTTCTTGTTCTGGCTGTTCTTGATTTTCTTCCTCTTGTTGTTCCTCTTGTTCCTGTTCGGAATTATCTTGGGGTTCTTCCTGATTCTGAGGTGGGGGAGGAGGAGGTGGTGGCGGTGCTTCTTCGGGTGGGGGTGTTTGTATGACAGTAGCCCTTGGGACGATCGCCAGTTCAACAGCACGTCGCAAATCTTCTGCTGTCACTTGCGTGCGCCCATCCAAAGCAGCAGACGCTTTGGCAACACGCACGGCAAAAATCTCAGCGCGGTGTCCCTGCACTTCTCCACGCACTGCTTCTTCTACTAAGTAGGCAATTTGTTCGTGAGTGATGCGAACATCTTTCAACCATTCTCGTGCCAAGATAATTTGGGTTTTGAGAGCATCTATATCTTCGCTGTACTGCTTGAGAAATTCTTGAGGGGATAGGGAGTAGGAAATTGCTTGTTCTACAGCTTGTACTCTTTCATCTAAACCAAGAACACCATCAGCGGAAAGAGCGATCGCAATTCTATCAAGCAAGTGTTCCCGCAAAGTTCCCTCTTCTGGGTTGTAGGTTGCGATAAACAAGGGCTTGCAGGAATGCTGAAAACTTATCCCCTCCCGTTCTATCTGGTTGCGTCCTTCGGATAAGACTGTTAAAAGCTGATTTGATATTTGGTCGTCTAATAAATTAATTTCATCGACATAAAGAACTCCCCGGTTTGCTTGGGCTAGCAAACCCGGTTGAAAAACGGTATCCCCTTGTTTGACGGACTGTTCCACATCCACAGAACCTAAGAGTCTGTCTTCTGTCACTCCTAGGGGAATTCATGTGTTCTGGAGAACAGTAAGGAAGACTCCCAATAAATGAATCAGTCAAGGTCATTGCAGAACGCTCTGTTAAAAATTTGGCAATGCCAAAATCAAGAATCTTGACGATTAAGCCAGATTTTGCATCTTCACTAATAAATATGTTTTCTGGTTTTATATCTCGATGAATAACAGGATAAATATCTCCTTTATAGCTCACTCCTTGATGAGCACATTGCAAACCCAAACATATTTGATAACAAAAATCTAAAAATTCTGGTATTGTTAATTTTTGATTTTTAAGAACTTCTTTTAAATTTTTTCCTTGGAGGTATTCCATAACATAAAATGGAACTTTATTATCAATAATTCCATAATTTAATACACGGACAATATGTTTACTTTTACGTCCCAATTGAGCACCAATAAAAATTTCTCTGATAAAGCGCTGGGACATTTGCTGGTTGATTAAGCTTAAGGACAAAATTTTCACAGCAACTGGCATTCCATCTTTTGCAGCATCTTCTGCTAAGTAAACTTTGCCCATCCCACCTCTACCGATGGCATCTCTAATTAAGTAGCGATTGTTTAAGAACTTTCCGATATATCCATCTAAATCTGTCTTGGTCATTACTACTTTTTAACCTATATTTTAAATATGAAAGATCGTAAAATTTGAAAGATATTTGTTTGGGTAATGGCAAAAATTCTTTCACTTTACAATTTTATATAAGAAAAATATTAATAAATTGTAATAATTTTAAAGATAGATAAAATTTTAGAAAAATAAAGATTACAATTTGGTAAATTTTTCCGGATAATTATGGACGATCTATTAATTCTTATTTAACATATTTAATACTAAATGAGTATGAGAAAATACACGTAAACAAAAAACAAAGGTTATTAATGTTTTTTAATAAAACAGTAAATATACTGATTATTGTTGATTCATTTTTTATAAAATTACACAAGAAGGAAACGAGAAAGTCTTAACAGCTTAACTGGAGTTAAGAGTTTTTTGTTCTCTGTAAAGAAAATGCGGGTTGTAGGTTTGGTGACTGTAGAGATCTTCTACTTTCCCTACTCAATATCCACCCACTGGTGTAATTAACGGTTCAAGCTTGGAAGGAGACGGCGTATTAACCTTACGATCGCTGGTTCCATCTGAATTTTAAAAGCTAGTATCTGGGTTTGTTGAATAGGATTAAAATTGTTGTCGGCTACTAAAATGAGCGTTCGCTGTCCGTCGGGTAACTTTGGACCGAGGGTCAAGCCTTCGATGTTGTCTAGCGCTACATCCAGCTTTCTTAAATCTAAAAGTAGTTTTTTCTCAACTGATTTGACCTTTTTGATGTCAAAAGTTGAAAGGCTATTGATATTGCTAATATCATCAGATCCTTCTATGGAAATTTGATATAGCGCAATAGAAAATCCCAAACCAGTAAAAGTTCTTTCTATACTCAAGAAGTTTCCATAATTATCAAGAGCAACTAAATCAGTTAATCCACTATCAAACCGTGGAGATAGACCGAAAAGAGGTGCTATTGGTTCAGTTAAATAAAGAAATTCTTTTTCTGGCTTTCTCGTTATTAGATTGTATTGTAGAATTCTAGAAGGGCTACTAATATTTGGCTTAGCTACTGAACCATCTTGCACAAGGGCGTTTTCAGTTGCTGTAAATAAGTATTTTTCATCTGGTGTAATCGTAAGAGATTCCAAAGCTAGATTATTGCGAATCCCCTGGCTCCCCTTGTTATCTGGTAAAAACTTATTTGGAATGGATAGAGATGCTAGTTCCTGACCGGAAGATAAAGCGAATTCTCTAATAAAAGGATTGATTTGTTTTCTAACATCTCCTTCAGAAGAAACAAACACAGTATCCTTACTAGTTAAAGCAATACCTTCTGGATCGATACTCCCAGTCGCAAAAGCTTGTTTGCTTTCATTTAAAAGTGTAGTAACACCAATGGGAGCAACACCATCATTTTTTAGCAATCCATTTCTTAGGTCAATTTTTAGTGTATAAAATCGAGCAGCAGCTTTATCACTCCGGTCATCAGATATAGTGTAATAAATTTGTTTTTTTGGCTCGTAAGTAATTCCCGAAAAACCTCCCATCGGGGTCTTTTGGTAAGAAAAATTTGAGGGAAAACTAGCCGAACCTATAAAATTTATTCCTGTTATTGGCACAGATGGAGCAGGAAAATCTACGAAAAAAATAATGATAATTAAAATTGGAATAACAAAATAAAGAATTCTGGGAAACTTGAAAAATTTTCTGATAAAGTCCATCGCGATCGCTTGTGGTAAAAGTCATCCACACGATATCACATCCGTAGTTAAGTATGTCGGTACGAAAAAAGGTGACTGGGAATGGTTGTCATTGGTCATTTGTCATTGGTCATTTGTCATTGGTCATTTGTCATTTGTCATCAACCATCAACAAAACCACTAACCACTACCTACTAACTATTTTGAAAAAACTTAACGAGCCAGTCTTTAACGCTATAGGTAGCACGACAGTCATCTTCGTTGTAACGTTGGATAATTTCTAGTAAAGTGCGATCGCCTGTTTGCAACCACTGGTCATACCAATAAATACATTTAGCACCGCTTGCTTCTGGATCTCGCCACTCAAACCCCAACCATCGAGCAATTGTTTTCAAAGCATAGCTTTCTACTGGTAAAGCCACATTTTGCGTTAATATCTCATATACATCCACAAAACGATCCAAGACGGGGAGTACAGAGTTGTACGGAGTGTGATAAAGTTTTGCCAGCCGTTTCACTGTATCCAATTCATAAACACAGAAGTGATAAATTGGTGCTTCGGGATATTGCCAAACCAAATCTAGAAATTGCTCCCAGATTAACTGTTCATCTTCTTGCTTTTCTGCTAAAAACGAATAAAAACTTTCTGTGTTGTTTTGCCTGTCAATAACCAAAACTCCCAATAGGTAATCTAAGTGCAAATCTGGTTGCGCCTCAATATCAAAAAATATTTCTACGGGGGCTGTAAACAGAAGATCTTCTTTAGAATGAGTTACCCCAAGAGTATCTAAGGGTTTTTCCTCTGGTTGTTGAAGGTAAATAGAAGTGCTGTAGGATCTGAAATCTAGATTTGTACCTTTTTTTGCTAACAAGTCTGGTATAATAATAGGCTTATTTTCAACTATAGATTGAGCTTGCAATATTATCTTAGGAGCAACGACTCTGTCAAAACCAGGTAAGTGTTCTAGTTGTGTAGGATGAGTTTGGGCAAGGGATTCTACAGTTGTTATATTTAGCGCTTGTAGTTGTTTATAGCGAACGGGCGTAACTCCAGGCAGCAAAGAAAGGTGTTTTTGAGATTGAGCAACAGCATAACAGCTACTATACCAGGGGCAAAGGCTACACCGCTGACGAGATATAAATACCTCTGGTGCTTCCTCTTTTTCTAGAGTTCGAGTAAACTCTTCCAATATGTCTAGCATAAGCGGTCGCCATCTTGGAATATCTACAGGATAAGCCGCTTCTTTGCCACGCAGTACAAGCCAAGCTGTTTTTATCTCTACTTGCTGCACTGTAGTTAATACATAAGCGTGAAATGCTGCTGAAATTTGATACTCCTGTTTGGGGCGCTTCCCAAGTTCTATGTTCATCGGAACATACATCCAATCTCCAAAGCGCGACATTCCTGTTTGCTTGAGGAGAATATCGGGACGGCTAACTAGAGTATACTCTTGAGAATAATTTGCAATAATTGCCCCTTGATAAATGCACTCCACCCCCTGTCGCATCAACTCTAAAGTGGCAGCTTCACCTGTTTCCCAATCACCGAAGCGATAATTTGGTTTTTGACTGTTGAACTGTGTCAAAACACTCTGGTGGCGAGCCATTTTGTCCTGTTGCAGTTTCAGCAGCAAGTCACTAACAGGATCTCTCTGACGTCTGTCACCATAAACATCTAAATAAGGTCGGCGCTTGCAACGTTGGTATTGCAGCAGTAGTTCAGCATTAATTAGCATTCCCTTAGGGTAACAAGAATAAGTATGTTCTAGCAGTGATGCAGGTAACTAAAAACCATGTTACTTATTAAACTCGATTCGGGAGTGAGGGAGTGAGGGAGTGAGGGAGTGAGGGAGGGTAAAATGACTAATGACCATTGACTAATGACCCTTGACTAATGACCATTGACTAATGACCCTTGACTCATAACTAAATGATTATGCTGCATCGCCACCGAGAGCAAATTCCAGCTTTAGCCAACAAATTCTATTTCAACTATGGCGGTCAAGGACCAATGCCGCAAGCTGCCATCGACGCTATTACTGAGGCTCAAGCATACATCCAGCAGATAGGTCCTTTTGGCACAAAAGTCAATCGGTGGATAGCGGAAGAAATACAAGCTACTCGAGTTACGATCGCGACTGAGTTAAATGTACCAGAGCAAACAATCTCATTAACGGAAGATGTAACCGTCGGCTGCAATATTGCCATGTGGGGTATTGACTGGCAATCTGGCGACCACCTGCTGCTATCAGATTGCGAACACCCAGGTATTATTGCAACAGCACAAGAAATCAGTCGCAGAGAGGGGGTTGAAGTATCTGTTTGCCCTGTGATGGCTACTTTAAATGAAGGCGATCCAGTAGAGGCGATCGTTCAGCATTTGCGCCCAAGAACTCGCCTGCTTGTTATCAGCCATGTTCTTTGGAATACTGGTCAAATATTACCTATTGATAAAATAGCCCAAGCATGCAGAAATAACCAGACCAGACTACTCGTAGATGCAGCTCAATCTGTTGGCTTACTCCCCTTAAACTTAACTGAATTGGGAGCGGATTTTTATGCCTTTACGGGACACAAGTGGTTGTGCGGCCCAGGTGGTGTGGGAGGTTTGTACGTAAGACCAGAAGTGCGAGATAGCCTGAAACCTACGTTCATTGGTTGGCGTGGCGTTGTTTGTGACAGTAAAGCAAAACCAGTGGATTGGTATTCCGATGGGCGTCGTTACGAAGTGGCAACATCCAATTATCCGCTTTATACAGGGTTAAGGAAGGCAATCTCCTTTCATCAGCAATGGGGAACACCAGAAAAACGTTACCAGCAAATCTGTCATAACAGTCAGTATTTGTGGCAAAAATTACAAGACCTACCAGGGCTCAAATGTTTGCGGACTTCCCCACCAGAAAGCGGTTTAATCTCTTTTCAACTAACCGAGCAAAAGCCTCAAACTAGCCAGAAATTCGTGGAGTACTTAGAATCTCTTGGTTTTTTAACTCGAAAAATAGCCGATCCCGAATGCGTGCGTGCTTGTGTTCATTACTTTACTCTAGAATCGGAAATCGATGAACTGGTTGAAGCAATTCAGAAACGGTTAGTAGTTAGTGGTTAGTGGTTTTTGTTAATGACAAATGACCAATGACAAATGACCAATGACAAATGACAAATGACATCTACATTCTTGTTTAGAGAGGTTTATTGACTAAAAGTTAGTCAATAGTATCTTTGATAGCATCACCTGCTTTTTCTTGCGTAGGATGGGCAGTGCCTGTTCTGCTACAAAATTGTAAAGACGCGCCATGGCGCGTCTCTACATTCTTGTTTAGAGAGGTTTATTGACTAAAAGTTAGTCAATAGTATCTTTGATAGCATCACCTGCTTTTTCTAATTTGCGTTGAGCACCTCTGACAAGTTGATTGGCATTTCTTTGCACAAAATCACCAGTATTTTCAACTGTGTTTTGACCTCTTTGTGCAAAGTCGTTTGCTGTATTTCTGCCAGTCACATTCTGTGTTGCATCCCGAACTGCACCTTTAGCATTTCTTCCCAAGTCATCACCAGCATTGCTAGCATTGTCTTGGATATTGTTAATGCCTTTCTTGGTTCCCCTTGCAAAATCAGTCAGGCTACTCCTAGCTTTATCTGCGGTATCTTGAGCGTTTCTCTGTAAATTCCCACCAATCTCTTCGAGATTTTCACCTTTTTTGTCAAGGATACGGCGAGTGTTTTCTCCAATGTTGCTTGTTTCGTCAATGACGTTTTGTTCGGCATTTTCCTTGAGAGCTTCAGCTTTAGCTTTCACATTAGCTCCCTTGGTTCTGGGGTCTACATCACTATAGTTGTTCATTCCTCCTTCATAGGGAGAAAGCTGATTATCGCCTTTGGGAACGTAGATTTCTGAATTTGGTCTTGCAGACTGCTCTCCTACACTTTGACGGGGTGTTCCTGCATCTGCTGAGCTACAAGCCTGTGTCAAAAATAGGGTGATACTTGCTACAAAAGCTGTTAAAATTCTTAGAGGTCGAAGGTTTCTCAAGACAGCAAATACTCTTTTCACCGTAAGACTCCTTGTAATTTTGTACTCAATGAAAACTTGTATTAAAAGCCAATATGAAACACGTTATTCAACTGTTTGCTGTTGGCTTTTAAGGTTCAAATGCCAATTATTTACCTACTGCTGGATTCTTTTGCAATTCTGGTCTAGCAGATGCTTCATCTCCCAAGTCTTTCAAAAAGCCTGAAGCATCTTGAAATGCCTTTCCAACTGTATCGATTCGGTCTTGAGCTCGCTCTATAACACTTGGTTCGCGCTGAATCAAACCACCTGGCTCAGGCTGTTGAAAGTCTTTCTCTGATTTGATGGGTAATTCTGCTTCTTTGAAAGCTCTACCTTGTGGGTTTTGAGCACCAGGGTAAAGTTTTTCTTCACTATTAACAGCAGTGGCGACAAGCAATTGTGACTCTAACTGCAAGCTAGCTTGGTCAAGCCCAGACTTGGACATCTTGGACTCAGTATATTTATCCCCACCACCTTTATAAGGGTTGTTTGCACCCCCAGCTTGTACGGCAGGATTATTGGGATTTGCACCTTGATTTGTTGGACTGCTACAAGCAGTACTTACTATCAACAATAGCCCAGCCAAAAATACAGTTAAAACTTGACGTAGCTGTAGTTTCTTTAGAAAAGCTGTTAAGCGATTCACTAATTCCTCCTTCCAATTTCCAACAAGTAAAAGCGGTCAAAAAAATTCCCTCATTTATATTTCTATGCGGGAAAGTTTTTTGTTCGCTTTGTTTGGACTTGCTTAAATTTGCAAATATTTGACCAACAGTTACTGATATTACAGAGAAAATGGTAAACTTTACCTCTAGCAAAGGTCACATCTCTTTTAACGCTTAATTACTCTTTTTCTCTAACTTTAGTCAGATATAAGTTCCTGTAATTCGCTTTTATTTCGCTTGCGTATATTTAGTTTAACTTTAATCTTTCATGAATATTTGGTTATCAATTTATGGTTGCTGCTGTTGAGATACCAATACTAAGTCACCAAAATATTATAATTGTATAATTTTACTATACTGTCAGTAAATTTATTAAAGCTAATTACAAGGTAAGTAGGATGAAACAAATAAAATTAACTCATGAGGTTCGTCCTTAGTCCTTTGTCATTGGTCATTGGTCATTAGTAAGGGTTCTAGGAGATTTACATTTCGTAACATAACTTGATTTATTAGGGCTGGGTGGGCACTGCCCACCAAAAGCGAAGGTGCAACATAGCCCAATATGGTTCAGTTAAGGCTGATGTGCAAATAATCACGTTGTAGAGACGCGCTGTTTGAAGCGTCTCTACATTATGGCGCGTCTCTATGTTGTGTTCTCAATCAGGCTTCTGGTCTTATCTGAACCGTATTGCAACATAACCCTACCTACGTCTTTAGGTAATCTAGCAATCCGAATTGTCCGTCTGAGTGACTCGGTTTTTTAGGTCTTGATGAGAATATAACTGATATGCATTATGATTTGATGTATTTAGATAAGCGATCGCTCGGTTAAAATACTAAGATGATGAAGCGGATTTTACGCTGGTTAATTTTGGGTGGAACATTATTTTTTTTAGCAAAAGCCCTTAAGGATAACTGGCAAGATGTAGCTAATATCCGTATTGACGCATTCAGTTGGGCAATTTTATCTACTGCAACGGGTATAACTTTATTAGCCCATACTTTGGCAGGTTGGGTATGGACTTGGGTTCTTCACGATTTAAAGCAACCCATACACCCTTTTAAATTTATTCAAGTCTATTTAAAAACGAATATTGCTAAGTACATACCGGGTAATGTCTGGCATTACTACGGACGAATTCTAGCTGCAAAAAATTCTGAAGTGTCTGTCGGCGTAGCTACCCTCAGCGTCTTGCTAGAACCACTCTTGATGGCAGCAGCTGCTTTAATAATTGTCCTAGTCAGCAGCCAATTTATCCCACAAGATACAGCCTTTGCTTTACAAATAGCACGAGTTATCGGCTTGGTAGGGGTGCTTTGTGTGATTCATCCAAGGTTTCTGAATTTGGGAATTAGGATATTACAGCGTTTGAAGGTCAGAAAGTCTAATTCTTCGACGATACCTAGCTCAACTTCTCTTCTTGAACAATACCCCCTGCGACCTTTGTTAGGAGAACTGGGTTTTATACTTCTGCGCGGTCTTGGATTTGTGTTAACTTTGTTCGCTCTGAGTCCTTTGAATTGGAGTCAAATACCTTTGTTACTTGGGGCTTTTAGTTTCTCTTGGTTGCTGGGGTTGATTGTTCCCGGCGCACCAGGGGGCTTGGGAGTGTTTGAAGCTACTGCGATCGCCCTGTTACAATACCATTTTCCCACAGCCCTCATCCTCAGTGCTGTTAGTTTGTATCGTTTGATTAGCATTTTTGCTGAAACTTCTGGTGCAGCCTTAGCTTGGCTTGATGAACGTCTTTCATAAGTAGGTCGGTATGAAAAAAGGTAACTGGAAAAGGTCGTCCTCAGTCAGCTGTCATTTGTCATTGGTAAGGGTTTCAGATATATTTAAATTTTGTAATGTAGTTGTATTTATTCCCGACCGCTTACTGAAAATCATTTTATTCTATTTATTTTTAACTGAGAAAAAACATGATAATCATCCAGGTTCAACTGTGGCTCTGCGGTTTCCTCATCTTCTTTTATCTTAATTAAATTATATTCAATATTTTCCGCATAAATTGCGAAAGTGATATTAAAAATCTCTATAAAATGAATGAGCCATTTGCACTCATCTTCTGGGTATTTATTGTAGTAGCGAATCAGATGAGCTATGCGACCTTCTAAATGACTGCGCGAGTTTTTAGAAACAAGAATAATTTTAAGTAATACTATCACTAACGTAAGTGGATGTCCTTGAGAAAGCAATAAAATAAATAGTGACGAAGGTTCGCGTCCATTTTCTGTAATTAAATAATCAATGACTTTATTGCAAGTTCTTAACAACAAATCCTTATTAATAACTTCTTCATGTTGTTCTGCTTTCCAAGGATACAGCTTTTCGGATAGCTGCTGTTTCAAAGTTTCTACAAAATTCTGTTGTTGCACGGAAAAAATCAAATACTTTTGTAAGCTTGCTTTAAATTCTTCAAAAGTTTGATTTTGTGTTTGCTTTAGGAATATATTGGCAATATTTTCATAGCTAAATATACCTTTTTTGACAACAATTGCTTTGATTAAGTGCAAAACGTTGTCTCCCAGTATAGTAGGATTTTTGTGACGGCTAATAGTTGAGCTAGAAGATTGAGAACGAGCAATATACATAGCTAGCTCAAACTTAAACTTGTCTTTAAGTTGTCTGGCTAGCTTTATAGCAGCTTCCTGTTGCTCCCTTGGATTATTAACATCTAAGGATTGAGCTACTAACAAATAGGAAGAGTAACGATTTATCCAATTGACTTTAGATTGTTCCTCTATATTTTTAAATGCAAATAATTTCAAATCTTGATATTCTTTGCTATCAATAAAATCATCTATCCATCTAATATAAATGGCATTTTTTTTATTTTTTTTTGTATTTAAAATGTTTTTATATTGAGAAAATAGCTGTACCAAATCCTGGATGTATTTGTGTTTTCTATTAGTTTCCCAATTATTAATTAATATATAACAACAGCGCTTAAGCGTGTTGTAAAATTCCCGATCTTCAGTCTCAAGGAAAAGTTCATGAATTCCTGCTTGAAAATCAGAATCTTCTGTATCAATCAAGCTAAGAAACAGGCGTTCAAATTCTTGTAAAACCTGTTCTGGCTCCCAGGTTTTAACAATGCCAATAAAATATTTATATATCCTCTCTTGTGCAATCTCTAAATCTAGTCGTTTTTTTTCAGAGTCAAAAGTATATTTGTTGCTCTGATAATCTGTTAAGCTGTTTGCGGTCATGGTACTTCTTAAGACCAAAGAATACCCAGTTCATATTTTCTCAGCTTAACCTCAGCCAACAGGAGTATCAATCAATTCTTCAAAAATTCAGTGTTTCTTTATCAGAAATTTGATAAACCCTTAAAATTATGGCTTTACTAATATAAAATTTATCAAACTCTACGTATCAATACTGAGATTTTATAGAAACGCTATTTGACTTTTGAAACATACGTAGGTAGGGCTGTGCCTCAGTTGTTCAATTGTATGGCATAGCTGCTAAGGTAAATTTATGAATTTTGGGCAACCTCTCAATAATTGGCACGTACCATTTAATGCAATCATAGGTCTTTTGGATGACCGATAATTCTTTCATTTTTTAATCAATCTTAATATTACTGTCTAAAAATTCGAGTCGCCTTATGGCTACAAAAAAAGAAAAAAAGAACAAGCGTAAAGGGTAAAAAAATAAAGTATAAATAGCTACTTAAAGCCCAACCCCACCCCACAGGCTACACGAAAACCAAAACTGCTGCTGAAGTAGTCGCGCTCCGCCCTATAGTTGACGTCGCGGGACGCGGAACGGCAGTTTTTAGGAAGGTAGAGCCAGGAACCGCCCCGCAGCACGGCATTTGCCGATTTTTGAGAAAGGGTATCATTATTGTCAAACCAAGCGCTGCCATCTGTTGGCGCACCTTCATAGTTATCGGGCATAGCCCTACCTACGATCGGGATTAGCTTTTTGGGCTTTGATTTTTGCAATAAGGTGATGGTGCAAGATATGAGCCAACGCGAAGCGTGCCGACGCAAGGTAGGCATACAACCGTTCGCCCCTACCTATGTACTTCTATCTGCTTCTTAGCCTTACATCTTGACTTTAACGATAGGTTTTTTAGCTATTGTCTGACGAATCGGTAACTCAATGATAAACTCCGTACCTTTGCCGAGTTCAGATTGGCAATATATCTTACCGTTATGTTTATCAGTCACGATTTTATAGCTAATAGAAAGCCCCAATCCCGTACCTTTACCTACAGATTTGGTAGTAAAAAATGGATCGAATATCCGAGATATTAGCTTCTCATCTATGCCGAGTCCGTTGTCAGTAATCCGAATGCTAATCCAGTCATTATTAAGCATAGAAGTAGAAATGCGGATTTGGCTGGGGTTAGCAGCGATCGCTTCAGGAGTTGCTTGTGTATTCCGCTCTTCTAACGCATCAATAGCATTAGATAACAGATTCATAAACACTTGATTTAACTGACCGGGATAACATTCTATTAGAGGTAAGCGATCGTAATCTTTTTTTACATGAATAATAGGACTACCAGATGAAGAACTCAAACGGTGTTGCAGAATCATTAATGTACTGTCGATACCTTCGTGGATGTTGGCAGCTTTGAAATCAGCTTCATCTAAACGGGAAAAGTTCCGCAAAGATGTCACAATTCCGCGAACACGCTCCGTACCAACCTTCATCGATTGGAATAATTTCGGTAAGTCGTCAAATAAAAACTCGATTTCGGCTTGCTTAAGAAACTCTCGTATCTCCGGTGTCGTATCAGCATGGTAGTGGGTGTAAAGTTTTACGCAATTCAACAAATTTTGTGTGTATTGGTGAGCGTGTTCCAAGTTGCCGTGAATAAAATTTATTGGGTTATTAATTTCGTGGGCAACCCCCGCCACCAATTGTCCCAAACTAGCCATTTTTTCCGCCTGGATAATTTGTATTTGCGCTGTCCGTAGTTCTGTCAAAGCCTGCGCTAGTTGATTTGCTTCTTTACGGGTTTGACCGAGCAAACTAGATTGTTGAAATAGGTTGGCTTGAAGCAATGCTACGCTAAGTTGCGCCGATACTTGGGTGACAAATTCTACTTCATCCTCTTGCCAAGGACGCGGGCAGGTACATTGGTGAATGCACAATAACCCCCACAGTTCATCGCCTTCCATCAAAGGTACAAGAATCTGTGCTTTCACTTGGAATCGCTCAATAACTTCTATATGGGGTACTTTAGGACCAACACAGTTGACATCAGATATGACTTGTACTTTCCCTTGGCGATATTGCGGTAGGAAATGGTTACCAAAATAATGATCTTGCACCTTTATGGACAGGGCAGAATCAAACTTCGGCAGCACATCTTCGGCAATAAATTCACCGCTGCAAGGATCTACATCAGGTTCAAATTGGAAGATAGCAACTCGATCTGCTTTTAGCGCTCGCCTGACCTCGTGTACTGTAGTATTGAAAATTGTCTCTAAATCCAAAGACTCGCGAATTTTTACCACCAAATCAAATAAAATCCGGCGTTGTTCAGCTGCTTGATGCAGTTCATCAGCACGGGTTTGAATTTGCATCATCATTTCGCAACTTTGTAACGCCACTCCTAATTGACTGGCAACCTGTGCCAAGAATTCTACTTCTACACTCTCCCACTGGCGTGGTGCAGAATGCTGATAACCCGCCAGCAATCCCCACAGGTTCCGCCCCACAAAAATGGGAGTCAACACATAAGCGCGAATCTTGAACTGCTCTAAAATATCTAGGTGGCAGCGTGAGTGTCCGGCTTGGTAGATATCATTAACAGCAAAGGTTTCATTATTGCGGTAGCGTCCGCCTTTAGTTTCTTGTAGATGGGTATCTTGCCAAACAAGATTTTTGCCGAAGGGATTAATACTGTCCCACTGCGCTTCAACCATACCAAAATGGCTGATAAATTCACCACTCCAGTCGGGATTAAAACGATAAACCCCAACCCGCTCAACTCGCAGCAATTTACATACTTCTTGACAAGTCGTTTTTAAAATTAAATTGATATCTAGAGAAGAACGAATTTTCGCTACTACCTCCGTCAATGCGCGTTGACGGATGATTGCATCTTTAAGGGCGATCGCCTGTTGTTTGGACTGCTCTAAATTCTCGGCTTGCTGAATTGCCACTCCTAATTGCGCCCCTACCTGTTCGACAAATTCAACTTCGTAATTTGCCCATTGACGTGGTCCGGAGTGTTGATAAGCCGCTATCAATCCCCACAGTTTTGTACCAGTAAATATGGGTGCTACGGCATAAGCCCGAATCTTGAATTGCTCTAAAATATCAATATGACAACGTGAATGACCGATTTCATAAATGTCATTAACGGCAAAACTCTCATTATTGCGGTAACGCCCTCCTTTAGTTTCTTGTAAGTGGGTATCCTCCCAAACTAAATTTTGTCCAAAACGATGAAGTCTGTCCCATTGCGTCTCTACCATGCCAAATTGACTGACAAACTCACCACTCCAGTCTTCACGAAAGCGATAAACAGCTGCCCGTTCTAGCTTCAGCAATTTGCACAGTTGTTGACAAGCCGTGTCTAAAATAATTTTAGTGTCTACAGAAGAGCGAATATTGGTGACAACTTCTGTTAAAGCACGTTGTCTGGCTATGGCATCCTGTAATTCTGTTGTGCGTTGCTTGTTCTGTTCTAGGGTTTGTGCTTGCTGCATCGCCACACCAAGATGGCTGGCAGCATGTGCTAAAAATTCAACTTCGTGAGTATGCCATTGTCGCGGGGCTGAATGTTGATAGGCAGCCAGCAATCCCCAGAGTTTTTCACCCACGAAAATCGGTGCTAGGGCGTATGCTTGAATCTGGAATTGTTCTAATACTTCAATATGACAACGAGCGTGTCCGGTTTTGTATATGTCAGCCACAGCAAAGGGCTCATTTTTACGATATCGCCCCCCCTGTGTTTCTTGCAAATGAGAATCTTGCCATACTAAGTCTTGCCCAAAGGCATTTAGTGTATCCCAAGGTGGCACTGCAAAGCCAAAACGATTTATGAAACTACCGCTCCAGTCTGTGTTAAAACGATAGATTGTCACTCGTTCAATCTTCAATTGCCGACAAATATCTTGACAAGAAGTCGAACACAAGGATTCTAAGTTAATAGATGCACGAATTTTACCCAGAATCCTTGCCAAAATTTTCTGGTACTGCATTAAAAGCTCTAGCTGTTTATGACATTCTTGCCAGCCTAAATGGCTTGCAGTTTCATAATCGTTGGTTGTCATACTCTCCAAGGAAAACGGACTACTTAGTTGTAGTGTTCCCTGATTTATTTTTTAATTATAAGTATAGACAAAACTATATATAGGAAATTTATCTAAGTAAATGTACGTAATTTATTAAATATTAAAAACAACTAAAGTGCGATCGCGAGCATCCTGTTTTTGCAATATTTTTTAGAAATGCTACAGGAAGTTAGGAGTGTCGAAGATGTTCACTAGCCTGCGGTAATGAATATATGTATTAAGTGGCAAAATGCGATCGTTCTGATTCTTTCGTAGTAGGGTGGGCACCGCCCACCAACTGATTCTTTCGTAGAATGGGCACTGCCCACCAGCTGATTCTTTCGTAGGGTGGGCACTGCCCACCAACTGATTCTTTCGTATAATGGGCAGTGCCCACCAGCTGATTCTTTCATAGGCACCGCCCACCAGCCCTCCCAATCGAAGGTGCAAGATGTCAGTAATTAACTCTCTTTGAATTAAGGTAAACTGCGAGGAAAGTACCCTTTCCAAATAGGAACTAACTTAAATCTTAAACGCCAGACTCACGGCTCATCATAATAATAACAATTTCTGATGACCTGCAATCTTTAGTATTCGCTTTAACAAAAAGATCTAATATCTGGTGTGGTGTGTTTATCTATCGAATGGCAATTAAAGCATCTAAAATAATTTTAGAACCCCAAACCAAACTTGATACTCCGCCATGCTAGAGTACAAATTGCCGCGATATCTACCTTCGGCAGAAGAACTGCCCGACTCGGACGAAACACCTGTGGATAACGAACTGCAAGAATTATTACCAGGACTATTAAAAGCTACCCTGCTGATGCTTTGGTCAGAGCGGATGGACTGGTTTTTCGGCATTGATATGGGGATTTATATTCACCCAGATGAACCGCCAATAGTACCGGATGGATTTCTCAGTTTGGGTGTTGAAAGATTTTATGATGAAGAGTTACGTCCTAGTTATGCACTTTGGGATGAAAATGTAGTACCAATTTTAGCTTTAGAAGTCGTATCCCAAACTTATCGTAAAGAATACAGTGCCAAAAAAGATGAGTATGCAACGCTAGGCGTACTCTACTATGTCATTTACTCATCGCGCCGCCGTCGCAAACCTCGCTTAGAAGTACATAAACTAATAAACGGTGAGTACGTATTACAGCAGGGAAATCCAGTTTGGATGCCAGAAATCATGTTGGGGATTGGTTGTGCTCGTGGAAGTTATGGTGGAATTACTCGCGAGTGGCTGTATTGGTACGACGAACACCAACAGCGATATCCAACACCCCAAGAACAGGTCAAAATAGCTCAACAGCAAGCACAAGCCGAAGCACAACGGGCACACAGAGAAGCACAACGGGCTGAAAAACTGGCTGCCAAATTACGTGAGTTGAATATTGACCCCGATCAAATTTAGTTTTCGAGCAACAATAGACCTCTCCAGAAGAGCAATCACCGATGAGGAATTAACACGTAGAATTGATAAGCTTTTGATTCTAGAAGCTGTTTCCGGAACACTCAATGATTTGCAGATTGTAACTAACTGAGGTACAGCTGTTGTAAGGGCGCAAGGCATTGCACCCCTACCACCATTGCATATGTATCATGAATTTCGTGAATTGGTCTCAGGGTTGCACTCGGAGTGCGATCGCTTCAATACAGCCACTATGTCAGTAATTAACTCTCTTTGAATTAAGGTAAACTGCGAGGAAAGTACCCTTTCCAAATAGGAACTATATTCAAAAGTAAATTTTCATCAAAGTTCCTATGGATAGAATAGTAAATGAATTTCTCAATTTAGGGAATTTTCAACGCGCTTGGGAAAAAGTAGCAGAAAATCGAGGTTCCGCAGGTGTAGATGGGGAAACCATTGATAGTTTTGCTAGCAACCAAACTATTAATATTTATCAATTGCTCAATGCAGTTAGCAATGGAACTTATTAACCTTTGCCTTGCAAGCAGGTAATTATTCCCAAAAAAAATGGTTCTCAAAGAGAATTAAAAATCCCTACAGTCCGCGACAGAATTGTCCAACAGGCTTTATTAAATGTACTTTATCCATTAATGGATGCTAAATTTTCGGCTGCAAGTTTTGCTTATCGTCCTAATTTATCTTACCTGAATGCGACTAAATAGTGCATACCCAAGTTTTCCACGAGAAACACTCGCCCTCTAATAGTTTGTGTCTCTTTGGCTTCTGGAATACGAACGTTTTCCGGACGGATTCCCAGGACAATTTCAGGTGGTACGGTTGGTAAATCTGGGAGAGGTATTTGGAAATTCCCCAGCATGGCGTGTCTTCCTTTACAGGGTAGTGTCAGTAAATTCATTTGGGGACTGCCAACAAATCCAGCGACAAATAAGTTGGCTGGATGGTTGTAGATGCGATCGGGTGGGTCAAGTTGCTGGACATGACCATCATTTAGCAAAGCTACTTTAGTGGAAAGTGTCATCGCTTCTGTCTGGTCGTGGGTCACATAAACAACGGGAACGTTTTGAGCGGCGAATAGTTGCTTGATATCTGCACGCACTCGTTCGCGCAACAGTGCATCTAAGTTACTTAAGGGTTCGTCTAACAGGTACACATTAGCACGACGTACAAGTGCTCGCCCTACCGCAACTCGCTGCCGTTGTCCCCCAGATAGTTGACCGGGCTTGCGGTTCAATAAGTCTTCCAATCCTAAAATATGGGCAACGTCTGCGATTCGGCTTTTAATTTCTGCAGGTGGTGTGCGGTGCAGTTTGAGCCCGGATGCAAGGTTGTTATACACTGTCATGTGGGGATAAAGGGCATAACTTTGAAACACCATTGCAATGTTGCGATCTGCGGGTCGCTTATAGGTGACATCCACGTCTCCAATTGTAATTTGACCGCGAGTCGGTTCTTCAAGACCTGCAATCATCCGCAATGTGGTGGATTTACCACATCCAGAGGGACCTAATAAAGTGAGAAACTCTCCATCATCCACGGTTAAGCTAACATCTTTTACCGGAATAACTTTGGGGGTGTAGGTTTTGTTTAAGTTTTTCAGTACAAGTTTAGGCATTGTTCGATTTTTAATTTTGAATTAACAACTGTACAAACGCGATAGCTTCGCTCCTGCCCGGAGGGCAGATCGCCTATTTTCAAAGAAAGTTTATTTCAGAATCGATAAGAAAATTCCCAGCAAGCGCTCGCATGGAAATAGCGGCACTTCTAACTTATCGATGTACAAAATGTCGCCAACCAAACGCAAAAACTTCCAAGCTGTTCCCGACGTAACACAACCGTGAATAGCGAGTACATCCTTACCCTCATTTTCATTGAAAATTTTAGCAGCTAGCATTTCTGCACCACACTGTCCCAATCCACTATTGAGGTTGTTGTTTTTCGCTTCAACAATCGTCATTACTGGGGCAGCAATGAAATATTGTTCTTTGTCAAGACTAATCAAAAAGTCTGGATTACCATTGAGCCCAATATTCGGCTCGACTGTGAAATCGTTGCCGCTAAACAGTGATATCTCGTTGCGCTTTTGCTCCTTAACCTCTAGTAGTACCGGGAAAACAATCATCTCAGACCTAGATTTTTCTGTATCCGTAGCTAAAGCCAAAGGCACAGTTTTTTCTAGTAACTGAACGAGAAAATCTGACGGTTGTACTGGTGTAATTTCTGGGAAAAGCACAACGTTTTCCTCAATTTTTAAGTTAAAGTCTTTGACCAGTTTTTTAAGAGTAAATTGGCTGTAGGGCATTGTTGAAAATCAAAATAAGTAAGTGGACAGAAATAAATAGAACTGTGTTACGAAATGTCAACCGATCCAAAATCCTTACTAATGACAAAGGACTAAGGACTAAGGACGACCCTCATGAGTTAACTTTATTTGTGTCATCCTACTTACTTACACTTACTTACATCAATTTACCCTTTGACAGCACCAGCAGTCAGACCTTGAACAATCCTGCGCTGGAAGAATAAAACTAGTAGAACTAGGGGTACAGTTCCTACAACAGTGGCAGCCGCAATGGGGCCATAGGGAATTTCGTAGATTGAGGCACCACCCAACTGGGCAGCGGCTACGGGAATTGTCTTTAATTCTTCACGAGTCATAAACGTGAGAGCAAAGATAAACTCATTCCAAGCAAAAATAAAGGCGAGAATCCCGGTAGTGACTAGGGCGGGAAGGGTCATGGGTAGCACGATTTGCCACAGCAATTGAAAGGTGTTGTAGCCATCGACCCTTGCTGAATCTTCTAAGTCTTTGGGCAATTGCTGGAAAAAACTTCTCAACACTAAAATCGTTAGCGGCAAATTGATTGCAGTGTAAGGTAATATCAACGCCAAATAGTTGTTACCCAGCCTTAGTGCTTGGATAATTTCTAACAGCCCTATAAATAGGAGAATCCCAGGAAATAAGGTTACTATCAAGACGCCTGCAAGGATAACTCGTTCACCCCAAGGACGCAACCGTGCGAGGGCATAAGCAGCAGGTGCTCCAATCGCCAGGGCAAGAGCTGTGGAAGTAATGGAGACGAAAGCGCTATTGAATATGTAGCGCCAAAATGGACGGCGGACGAATAATTCAATGTAGTGAGCGAGAGTGTATCGCGTGGGGAAATAGACGGTAGGAATGGCGGCAATGTCTTGATTTACCTTGAAGGAGGTCAGCAGTTGCCATAGGGCTGGTGCTAGGCTGAACAGTACTACTAATGCAATTGCTATCGGTAGCAAGATTTTTTTCCAAGGGATTGCTTTCTTTGATGGTTTTGAAGTCCTTGGTGGAATTTCTCGAACTGCAGTCATGGGTTAAACGGCTCCTGATGACCGGGCGCGGGATCTGTTAAGTAGGAAACTAGCGATCGCTACTGCTGCAACTAGTATTAGAAATGTTACGACTACGAGGGCTGCCCCATATCCAAAATCTAGGTAACGCATCACGGTAGAGTAGATGTACAGCGACACCACTTCGGTTGCACCACCGGGACCACCCCCAGTCATGACCGCAATCAAATCGAAAATCCCGAAAGCTTGAGCAAATCGAAATAGCACTGAAATCAGGATTTGCGGTAGCAGCAGTGGCAAAGTAATTTTGTAGAAATTTTGCCAAGGTGTTGCGCCATCAACTGAATGAGCTTCGTAAAGGTCTTGAGGAATTGACTGTAAGCCAGCTAGTAGCAGGATACTAATAAAGGGTGTTGTTTTCCAAATATCGGCAAAAATCACTGCTATCATCGCCAGTGTTGGATTTCCCAACCAGTTAATCCCAGTTTCAATCAATCCCAATCGCCGCAAAAGATCGTTGACAACCCCAAATTGGTCGTTAAAAATCCAAGCCCATGCTAGACCAATCAGAGCGGTAGGCAACGCCCAGGGTAAAATGGCGATGGTACGCACGACTCCCCGTCCAAAAAACGCCTGATTTAGAACTAAGGCAATTCCCAATCCCAGTAATAGTTCCGAAACAACGGATGCTGTTGTGAACACGGTTGTTGTCCAGAGACTCTGCCAAAAACGACCATCCCCCATCATCCGTGCATAATTGTCTAAACCAGAGAATACGGGTTGTAATTCCGTTCCCAAATTCCTAGTAAATACACTTAACCAAAATGCGCGTGCGATCGGGTAGGCAAATATAAACAACAGCAGCAGCAATGCTGGTGTTAGTAAAATCCAAGCCGTTCTCTGTTGCCGACCTTGGAGCGTATGCAAGTTCATAAAGGTTTACTCTTAACGGATATAGTTAGCCTTGTCCAACTCTTAGCAGTCGGCGTGTTTCACTAGCAGCAGCCTGCATTGCTTGTTCGGGGCTTATCCGACCGCTGAGTGTTGCACTCAAGTAGCGTTGCAAAATATCTGATGCTTGAGCATATTGAGCAACTGGTGGGCGTAAGACTGCATTATCCACCACTTTCAGCAACTCGGGATAGTGGGGATATTTGGCTACAATTTCTGGGTCTGTAAACAACGAACGTCGGCTTGGAACGTAACCTGCACTCAAAATGAATTGGCGCTGTGCTTCTTCACTGGTGAAGTATTGAATTGCTTCCCATGCTTCCTTAGCATATGTGGAAGATTTGGCAATTCCCAAACCCCAGCCCCCAAGACAAGCCCCCCCATTGGTACCGGAAGCATGAACCATCGTCTTAATACCAATTTTGCCCTGGATTGGCGAACCTTTTTCATTGGCTAGAGTCCAAACATAGGGCCAACTCCGTAAAAACGCTACTTGACCGCTTTGGAACATACGCCTGGTGTCTTCTTCTACATAGGTCGTTACTCCAGGAGGAGAAACGCCCTCCCTAACTGTACTACGCAGAAATTCTATCGCTTTGAGAGTTTGTGGTCTATCCAGCCCTACCTCACCCGTGTCAGGATTAATCCAGAAGCCACCGGAACCTTGGAGAACTTCTACAAACATTGCCACCAATCCTTCATACTGGCGACCTTGCCAAACATAACCCCAATTTACCTCGTCTTTTTTCTGTAAGGCTTGGGAAATTCGCATTAAGTCTTCAAAGGTTTCGGGTGGTTTGAATCCCGCTTCTTTGAGCAAGTCTTGTCGGTAGTAGAGCATTCCCACATCAGAACGCATGGGAATTCGGTATAACTTGTCTTGGTAACGTCCCGCTTCTACGTCCTTGGACGAAAATGCTGTCAACTCCTGCTTGGAAATGCGATCGTCCAAAGGTAGTAACCATCCAGCCGCTGCAAATTTTGGTGCCCAGATGGTATCCATGTATATCAAATCATAAGGAGATTCACCTAAGATAAAAGCAGAAGTGTATAAGTCTTCTAGCAAATTAGTCGCATTTGGTCCCTCAATGATGTTAATGCGAATGCCGGGATGTTTGGCTTCAAAGTCTCTAATTAAGTACTGTCTCCAAGGTGGGGTATCAGGGGCAGCCATCAATATGTTCAAAACAACTGGCTGTTGTGAGAGCGCTACCCAACTGTATAATATGATGCCAAATACCAGTGCCAGGAAAACTCCCATACGCAAAAAACCTTGTTTTCGTAAGAAGTTTAGCACTTTATTAAGTGGCTTGTGGTACAACATTGTGAATGAAGATGGTCATGAACTGCTAGCAAATAGAAAATATTTAACTCTCTAAATAGGATTTGTTGTTTACCTGCAATCTTGCTTTTGTTGATACAAAATTTTAAAAAACTTTACTTCGTTAAAAGCAAGAAAAGAAGCAGGTTTAGTTCCAAATGGCTGTCACTAAACAAACAAGTACAAATACACATTGCTTCCCAACAGAAACGCTGTCTTTCTCTTATAAGAGAATAAAAATGAAACAGTCTATTTAGAAAGTTAAAAGATTCTATTATTATCTATTAGTTAATCTTTTCCTAAATTTACATACAACTTTCCAAAGGTAGAGAAAGCTAATTAGGATAACTTTCTTAAGAAGTAGAGGCGATCGCTCTAAAGTTTAGAATTTTTCATCTTTATTGATTTAGTTAAAATGCAATAGGATTCAGTTAAGATGAATTGTAGGTTGAGCCTTGCTGTAGATCGACAATGAGCGATTGTGTTGGGTTTTGTTCTTCTCCATAAATGAGCGATTGTGTTGGGTTTTGTTCTTCTCCATAAATGAGCGATTGTGTTGGGTTTTGTTCTTCTCCATAAATGAGCGCATCCAAATAGTTCCAATATTCTGACTACCCATTAAAGCGTTGAAAAGCGATATCGGTATCAGTAACTGACCTTCAGGTGTCTCGTTGTTACCGGGATTAGTCTTTACCACCCCCACAACGATGTAGGGGTAGCGATCGACATAAATGCGCTTACCCATTGGCTTTTGACCTTTAAAAAGTTTGTCCGCCAGAAATTGATCGATGACCACCACAGGTCGATAGTTGGAAAAATCTGCTCTTGTGAAAAACCGTCCCTTCACTAATTGCTTACCTGATGTGAGCAAGAAATTTTGAGAAACACCTAACATCGAAGAATTCTTCGCTTCTTCATCTTGAAATAAAGTTTGAGAAGAAGTTGGAGAACTGGACACACTGATTGCTTGTAAGCCCGAGAGCCGTTTTTGCAAGAATTTCATGTCTTCTAGCTGAAGAAGTCGTGACTCTGGGTATATTACGGCCTGAGGGGCATCTCGCCCTGCCATTTGACGGGCAATCACTGCCCGACTAATGCTACCAACTTGAAGCGTCGCGGTTACCGCTGCTACACCTATGAAAACGCCTAGGGTGGTTAGGGTAGAACGCAAGGGGTTGCCGCTTAAAGAGCGGGAAGTTAAAGTTAGTAGGTCAAAAGGTGTGAGACTCATACTATTCGCTGTTACTTTCTGTTGAGTTGTCTTGGAGAACGCTCGGCGTTCCTGGTTCCGATTTGGAATCAGTTGAGGGCAGCACCACTTGCTCACCAGGGCGCAGACCAGAGATTACCTCCACATTAGTCAACCCCTCTAGCCCCAGAGTGATGTTTTTCTTCTGAGCCTTACCTTGTTTATCCCGCACCAATACGAAAGGCTTTTCTTCAGAGCGCTGAATTGCCTCCGTGTCCAAAACCACCACGTTCTGCCGTTGTTGCAAAACAATTTCGACATTGACCTGGCTGCCAGGAATTAGCTTGCGGGAAGGCTTATTAAGTCGCACTTTTGCAGATACAGTTGCTTGCCCCGATTGTTGGCTGGTGCTTTGGCTTTGGTTTTCACTAGAAGTGGTTGCTATGGGAGACAAGCTTTGCACCCGTCCTTCAAATGATTGAGCATTGGGACCGATGACACTTATGCGAGCTAACTGGTTGACCCGAACTTTAGCCGCGTTGAGGGTGGAAAGCTGGAGCGACACCAGTTCTTGGGTGGGGTCGCCCAGGGTGAGCAGGTCAGTACGCACTTGAACCCCTTCCCCATCCTTGACTTTGATGTCGAGGACCTTACTATTAATTGGCGCAGTCACAACGTTATTCTGGAGTTGTTGCTGGATTTTTTGCAGCTCGAGTTGAAGACGCTGAAGTTCGCGGGTATCGTTGCTGACCGCTAACTGAGCGTCCCACAGAGCAGATTCAGCCTGCATAACTTTATCCCGCGTTTGCTGTTGCGTATTTTGTTGCTCAAGCTGGAGGTTTTGGAGTTCGATGGTATCGCTGCTGACAGTTAACTTCGCTTCCCACAAGGCAGTTTTCGCACGGCGAACCTGTTCTTCCTGTGTCCGAAGTTCATTTTTGGGAATGAAGCCCCTTCGATCCAAAGCCTCAAGCTCTTGGAGTTTCGTTTCCTCGCCTTTTAGTTCTTCCTCAGCTTCGACAACTTTCTGACGGTTACGTGCTAGATTAAGTTCTTGTTTTTGAATTTGCAACTGCTTGTTAGTCTGGTTTTCCCCTTTAGCTGCTTTTAGTTTTTCCTCAGCTTCGACAACTTTCTGACGGTTACGTACTAGAGTGAGTTGCTGTTTTTGAATTTGCAACTGCTGGTTAGTCAGGATAGTTTGGCGTTCAGGGTTACGCAGAATAATCAGCTGCTGACCGGACTTGACCTGGTCGCCAAGCCGCACTAGCACCTGGTCAACCGCTCCTTCTGCTGGGGACTTGAGGGTTTGTTGACCACCTAGTTCAAGGGTGCCACTCTCATTTATAGTGGTTTCAATATTACCGCGTTCTACAGCGATAACAGACAGCGCCACTGACTTTGCTGGTTGGTTCTGAGTCTGGAGATAGACTACCCAGCCCCCGGCGCTAAGTGTAGCTAAAATTCCTGACCAGGCTAACCATTGAATTCCACCCTTGAATTTCTTTTTAACCTGTTCTGTAAGCATAGCGCCCGCCAATTTTGACTCTCCCACAATTGCACATAACTGTTCAAAAGGGCTCTTTGAACGTACTTAAAAGTCCGCGATTAGCCTTGCCTTTCTGAGAAAGAATTGCAGTACAGTCTCTTCTCTGGAAACAATATCAGCTGTGCCCTCCATCCCCAATTGGACGGAACACTGTTTTTTGGCTTGATGTAAAGAAAGACTTTCTGGCTCAATTGTTACCTCATAAAAGGCACCAACATCAGCTGGCTTTTGGCTTGTTGTTGTAGGAGCAACCCCAGTCGTACCATTTGCTTGAGGGACGAAAGCATCTGGGGAAATTGTTTTAACCTTACCTTTAAGAGTTCCGTAATCTGGATAAGGACAGGCAGAAACACGCACTAGTACGTTTTGCCCTTCCTTCAACTTGCTTTTCTCCTGCGATGCCACAGATGCTTTGACTACTAAGGGAGCATCACTAGGGACAATCTGGGCTATTTCCTCTCCAGAACGCACAGTTTGACCAGAGTTTCGCAGATTGAGCTTAGAGATGATACCGTCTGCTGTGGCAGTAATGGCGGTTTGGGTAAGGTCGATGTTCACTTGTTGGAGTTCACTGATGTCGCGCTTAATTGTTTGCTGAATTTCAATCTGTTGTTGGATGAGAGCTTTACGTTCTTTGTCTAATGCAGCTTCATTAGCTTTAAGGCTAGCTTTTTCTTGGGCAATGCGTTGTGTAGCGATCGCAACTTCTGCGTTAGCAGGATTAAGGAAAACCATTGCCTGTTGCTTTTTAACTACAGAAGCAACAAGCGCTTGTTTTAGGCGCTCAATAGTTTGTTTCTGTGCCTCAATTGCTGCTTTTTGTGACTCAACTGCTTGTTCTTGCTGATTAACAGCCAGTTGTGCTTCCTCGAATTGATCCACAGAAAGCGCTCCTTGTTGAGCTACTTTCTGATATCGATCCCGCTTTGATTGAGCTGCTGTGAGAGTGGCTTGAGTAGACCCTAATTTTGCTCGATCTGACCTTAAATCTGCAAAAGCTTTTTGCAATTCCTTCTGAGCTATTCTCACATTTGCCTCGGCTTCTTGAACCTCAGTCAGACTAGTAATTTTTTTATCTTGATATTCGCGAGTGCGACCGCTCAATTCAGCTTGGGCTGCAGCAATAACGCGGCTACTCCGATCGCTTTCGGCTCGAATTTGGCTATGGATAGCATCGAGTTGGGCATTGATTTGAACCAATTGTAATCGAGACTGCTGGATATTGCTTTGCAGTTGACTTTTTTTAGTTTGAAAACGAGAGTCATCAATATTGGCAATGATATCGCCTTTTTTAATAGCTTGATTTTCTTTAACCCAAACGCGCATCACCAAACCTTCAGTTGGCGCTTGAACAATTCGCAGCTCGCCAGCTGGACGAACCACAGCTTGTCCTTTAACAGTCACTTTATATTTGACAACACCAGCAACTGGGAGAGCTAATCCAAGAACACAAAGGATAAACAAACCGCCGAAGGTTGTCCAGCAACTAATTGGTGGCAGAAATTCGTTTTCTTGAATTTGGGGCAGAAACTCAGAGTTGGAGTGACTTAGCATGATAATCTTATCTACTCATTGCAGTGGATTTACCATTGGATTCAGCTATTGAAGATTTCAATACCAAACCATTGTTGGGTAGGAAAAAATCATCTAGGAAGTCTAAGTGTGTACCGGGAAGATGACGTAGTTCCTCTGGAGTGCCTTGAATTTTCAAGCGTCCTTCTTCAAGCAGTACAATCCAATTAGCTCGCCCGATGACTTTGGGACGATGACTAATCATAATTGTAGTTTTGTCCTGTCGATGGAATAATAATTTATCTAGTACTTCGGCTTCACTTACAGGGTCGAGGGCACCCGTGGATTCATCTAAAATAAGTATGGGCGGTTCAGTGACGATTGCTCTGGCGATCGCTAATCTTTGCTTTTGACCTCCAGAAAGATTTGCACCAAATTCGCCTAAGACGGTTTGATACTTATCGGGCAATTTACTGATAAACTCATCTGCACCAGCTATTTGGCAAGCTTCAACAATTTGTTCAAAACTGATATTCGGATAACTGAAGCGGAAGTTGTCGATAATTGAGCGACTCCAGAAGTGGGGTTCTTGCGGGACTAACACCACTTGTTGTCGCAGACATTCCAACGAAAGGTCTTGCTGATTGTACATACCATAACGGATATTGCCAGACTGGGAAGAATATAAACCAGCAATCAGTTTGGCGAGAGTACTTTTGCCACAACCAGATTTACCAATCAAAGCAATAACTTGGCCACCTGGGATAGTGAGGGAAAAATCTTGCAGCAGGTCAACTCTACCTGCATGGTGGAAGTTGAGATTCGTGCAAGTGATGTCTGCATTCCCCTTAATTTCTGCCCAAGGCTTTTTGACATCATTATCGTCTTCTGGGGTAGCGTCAATGACTTCTGTCAAGCGTTGGATAACAATTTGGGCAGTGATAAACTCATCAACTAACCCGATAACTGAACCCAGGAAGCCGAGAAAGTTACTACTCATGCCGCTAAATGCGAGCAACTGACCAATAGAAAAGGTTTGATGAATCACCAAGTACGAACCCAACCAAAGTAGAGCAATACTAGTGAAAGTAGAAATAAGACCAGTGAGTGTGCCACTGTAAAGTCCCAGTTTCATCGTAGTCCAGCCTAAATTGGCAAGACGGCCAAAATTGGCCTGATACTCTTGCCAAGCTTGAGGGGTAGCAGAGGTGGTTTTAAGAACCTGGACACCGCGAAAGGTTTCCACCAGAAAGCCTTGGTTCTCTGTACCAAGGACAATCGTGGTGCGAGTTTTCTGGCGTAAGGCGGGGAGGAAAAGCAGGTTGACGAAGGTGACAATAACAAAGGCGGCAAAGGAAGCTACAGTAAGCTCCCAGCTATAGAAGAGCATAAAACCCAAGGAAACCAAGGCGATAAAAAATTGGCTGGGTAAACCGAGGACAATTTGGGAAACTAGGGCATTGATGGCATTAACATCAGCAATGCGGCTAACCACCTCGCCACTCCGCCGTCCTTCAAAATACTCCAGGGGCAAGTGTAAAAGTTTTCGCCCGTATTCCAGGATTAAACCTAATTGCAGCCGCTGACCAAAGTGACCGATAAGGTGGGACTGTACCAAGCCAATGGCACTTCTAATTAAGTTCATTAGAATTACCCCAATTGCTACAGTTGTCAGCAGTTGAGTATCTCCCCGCACCAGGACATCATCGGTAAGGAGCTGCATCATCAAGGGGGAGGCGAGGGAGAGGAGCCCAATGGCGATGTTAATTGCTATTGCCTGAATAAGAATACCACGATAAGGCAAAACACGTGCCAGATAACGTCCAAAGCCGCCTCAGTTTATTTAATCTCCTCTCTGACATCCGAACATTTAATCTAGTTGTTTTCATATTTGTTAACCCAATGTTGTCACCAATATGCTAGCATGGGTGGAGAAGAGGAAGTGATGAAAAATGTTGCTTAACTATCAGTATCGAGTTGACCCAAACACAAATCAAAAACTTGAGTTAAATGAATGGTTGAGAACTTGTAGGTACTGGTACAACAAGCAACTAGGAGACAGATTTGATTGGTGGGAAAATAACCGCAATAGTATTAATTCTTGTTCAATAATCAGTTGTCCATTACCTCAATTACGAAATAATCCAGATTTTTATTCTCAAAAGAAACAACTACCTGTTATTAAGGAAGACTTCATAAAAGTTGCTTCTTCTGGCGAATTGCTAAATTTTTCTTGCGTTCCATCTCAAACGCTGCAAGATGTTTCCAAACGAGTAGATAAAGCTTTTTCTCGTTCTCCACAGGAGATTTCACCACCTCCAAAGGGGTTGCCACCACCGAAGTTTCCACCTCCAAAGGAGATTTCACCACCTCCAAAAGGGTTGCCACCAGCAAAGGAGTTCCCGCTACCTCCAAAGGGGTTGCCGCCTCCAAAGGAGTTCCCGCCACCGGTGAAGGAATTGCCACCAGCAAAGCTGCCATCTCCAGTGATATCCCCAGTAAAGGCATCTCCACTTTCAAAGGCAGAATCCTCACCAAAGGAACTTTCATCATCAGCGATGGAAATTTCGTCAACCACAAACTGCTCCAGATTTTCTTCCACGACGTTTTCCCCTGTGTTTTTAATCTGGAATCGATTCCAAGAAAATAATAATATTTATTGTTTGTAAAATTAATTGATATATTTTTTTATACTTTTGGCATTTCTTTTTAAATTGACTTATTTTTCTATGCTTTTAGCTTTTTTTTCTTTCGATAAATAGTACTTTGTTGTATTATAAAGCACTTTTTAAATAATAATTTCCCCTAGCGAATATTCACAAAACCAGCTTTGGCAATCATCCTTTGTCCCTGTACCGTTAACAACAAGTTGGCATAAGCTTCACCTGTCTGTTGCTCAAATCGTCCATTCTGTTTTATGACTACAACTAATCTGCGGCTTAAAGGATATTCTCCAGTGCGAATGGCATCTATATTTACTTTTCTTCCGTATTGACTGCATTGAGATGTTGAAGACAAAGGAGGTTGATAAGGGGGAATAAATTTTTGGGAGTCACGACCTATTGGTATTGGTTTTACAGTACATTGTGGAACTAATAAAGGTGCGGCTGCCCAGTAAACTCCGCCAGGATCTCCAGCAACTTTTCGTACAGCTTCAGTTGTCGTTTCCACCAACTTAAAGTGTTTGCCAGTATCCCTTCCCTTTTTTCCATAGGGTTGAATTTTTAAATCCTGACCTCCAACTTGCTGCCAATTTGTAATTTTGCCTGCAAATATGTCGTCAAATTGATTAATAGTTATACCGGAAATGTTCAAATTTGGATTCACAACTACTGCCAGTCCATCAATAGCCACGGGAATTTCTTTCAATTGAATTCCCTTTTTTCCTGCTTCTTCATACTCTTTATTGCTTACGGGTCGAGAAGCTTGGGCAAACTCCAGTTGGCTTTTTAGCAACATAGCAATACCTGTTGTAGAGCTGGGAGCTTCCTTTTCTGGATCTGTGTAACGTAGCTGGAATTGCGACCAAACACGTTGAATTTCCGGATCTAGATCCCTACGAATCGGTGCCCAGCTAGTACTACCACCATAGCTAATTAAACCACTAGGAACATTTTTTACTTGGTCAAAGGTCTGAAGCTGGGTAGTGTGGTTCTGACTGTCAACAGGATTAGAACTAGAATCATCATTGTTGGAGTTTAATATACTGGTTACACCAAAGTTCTGAGTGAACCACCAAATAACACATCCTGCAAGCCCTGCTGTTATTACAACAGCTAATAGGAGAATGGTTGTTTCATTCTTTTGCGACATAAAAGATTTTGGGAACTGTTCTTTTTTCTAGGGTTCCCAAATTCAAAGCGGAGCGATCGCAAAATTTCCGCTTAGTTTCATTTCGTGCCTAGCTGCCTACAGGTTAGAAACCTGCAGGCTTTTCTCCTTACTTCAACCGACAAAACTTGCGATCGTTGTCATGTTCTGGGTCTTGCCAAGAATAGGCAAAATGACTAACTCCTTTGAGTTGCGGGGTAGCTTGGCGAAGCGCTTGCATTTGCACTTCTAGGGGTGGACGATTGGTAACTGATTCTCCCCACCTTCCAGCTAAAGCGGGAATCACTTGAGTTCCTGGTTGCGCCACGTTCAACACCCGTTGTACTTGGCTCACAATACAATCAGCATTAGCGCAATTTGCATAAGACATGGGATGCCACTCTAGGGAGCTGGGGAATTTATCCCAAGGCTGCAAGCGGGAATCATAACCCCGACCAACCATTTGGTTCCCATCGGGGAAAAACACAGCCCCAGCGGGAATACCCATTTGTTGTGCTGGATATGCAGCTAAATTGACAAAATCTAGGATGCCCTGCATTGCATGGGCAACTGACAGTTGCCACAACTCAAATTGCAATTGCGGTTGCCTTTGCTCTGGGGGAACGATCGACTTTTGCTCTGTAGCTGATGTACGCCCCTGCCACAATGGTTCTCCTTCTTGAGGATAGACTTGATCGACTTGAGCAATGTCACCAGCTGTAATGTATCCCTTACTTAAAAAACGCCGAATTAAATCCAGCCCCTTGTAATTCAATGCCCTTTGAAATAAAGCTTGTTGGGTGGCGTCACTATACAACCATAAATCTGTGACTTTGGTGGCGATTGAATCGCTGCCAGCCTGCCGTGGATAACGCACGTAGTCGAATAGCACTCCATCCGGACGGCGGCGCAACACTTCCTGTAACATTTGGTAGTAGTCGCGTTTTGCTTGTAAGTTGTAGGGGTCGATAAATACTTGAGAATTGTTATCTACAACGTATAAACTCGTTTGACCCTTGCCATTGCGGGCTATTGTCTCTTGCCTATCTGGGCGCTGGGCGTAAGTGTAACCGAAATTGGTTGTAAACATCCAAGCATAAACCTTGAGACCGCGTTCCCGACCTTTTTGAATAGCTTCGGCAAGCAAATCAGTCTTTTGTGTCCCTGGTGTGCGAACTACTGACGGCCAAACTGTGGGGTTAGCCCCCGATGGTAGCAGTACTTGCCCATCGTAGAAGACTTCCAAATAAACTTGGTTATAGCCCCGATTCACAATTCGATCCATTACTTGCTCGATCGCTCCGGGTTGGGCATCACAAGGATACAAACGCAGCCAAATTGCTTGAATCTGGGGCCAATTGCGATTTCGGCATTCCTGTAAAGCTTGTGCTTGTTTCTGTAGCAGTTGCTGGTAACGTCTTTTTGACTCTTGTTTGCCTCTGATTGCTGACAAACGTAAGTTTTCTTTTTCTTGCGCCGCCTCTGGTGATAGCTGGCAATATTCGGTTAGTTGTGCCTCTGCTGATTGATTCCCAAACCAAGGACTCAGCAATCCACTACTAAAAACAGCAGCCGCTAGGAGGCGTTGCCAAAAGAACATTGGTTTTACAGCATTCAAAGGACGTTTGGACATATGTAAAAGTCAGATAGCTAGCTCTGGGAATCTATACTCAATTCAGGTTAAATAAATTACACTGTGGTATAGTAACGTCGGAAATTATATACAACAATTTTCGGTTTGGGATAATATCCCAAACAAAAGTCAAAGTATTTTTAACTGCACTTGCCCACTACCTGGGACTGCAACCAGAATCTTAAGTTTTTGGTAGTACATCCCGAGGAATAACGTTATTGTGCAGTTTCATCCGTACCACAGATGGTCTTGCTTTAAAGTTCACACGTCTTAGACTGATAAATTTCTATTTCTGTTGCCGAATTTTGTCATCAACTCAGAGTAAAACATTGCCCAGCCACGATTTGGTAGAAAGCGTGACTGGGCGATCGCTGCGGTTCAAGTACTGGTGACGGTTTTCGTTAGACTGCGGACTACGGGCTTTGCGTGGAAAATCACACTTAAGCCCCACGCCTCAGTGCTGATTCAACCTGTTGAAACTCCAGTTCTAGACGATCTTTAAGTTTTTTCGGTACGGGACGGTTGGGATAGGAACTATAATGTCCTGCCAGAGAGTTCAGTGCTGTTCGCATAGTTGTAAAGGAACTCAAGCCAGTAACTGAAGGATCTCGCTGATAGCGGGCTGCAAATTCATTTATCTTTTGACGGGCAACTGCTTGAGCAGCTGCTTTATCTTCTGCTACATCTTCTGATAAACCTAAGGCAGTTCTTAAAGTACTAACCACAGTTAAGGTGTCTTGGCGATAATCCCCTGTTAAAGCACCAGGATCGTTAGAAGAACAGCCCACAAGACCGACAACGACTACCAAAACCAGGGCAAGTAGACGTGACCAATAGCGCTTCATATGCAAAAAGTGAAACTATACCTAAATCAACGTCCATCGTATCCTGGATTGGTATCTTGGGGATCAAATGAATGGTTAATGGTTAGTAGTTAGTGCTTAGTTGCTGCTTGTTCTATCAACTACTAACCATTAACAACTAACTTATAGAGAGTGTCTCTTTGATGGTAAGGACGACCAAGGTTAGCGATCGCAGCCTGTAGAGTTTCAACTTCCATATTGGTACCACCTTGAGCACCTGCCATTGTCGTGATGTGTTCCTCCATTAATGTTCCACCAATATCATTACAACCCCACTTTAAGGCTTCTGTTGCACCGCTTAGTCCCAGTTTTACCCAACTCGGTTGGTGGTTGGGAATCCAGTTTCCCAAGAAAATCCTTGCCACAGCACTCAGAAGCAATGAGTCTGCCAAAACAGGTTGATCGCGTCCCACACGGCGACGTAAAGGCTTGGGGGCTTCTTGACCAACAAAAGGTAATAATATAAATTCCGTTATGCAACCTGGATATTCCCGCTGAATGGCGGTTTGTTGAAGATTTCGCAATTTTTCCAAATGCCCTATCTGTTGTTCTGGTGTCTCAATGTGTCCCGATAACATTGTGCTAGTGGTATGCAAACCTAGTTTGTGAGCGGTTGTGACAATTTCCAACCAAGTAGCTGTATCTATTTTTTCCGGACAAAGGATACGCCGTACCTCGTCATCTAATACTTCGGCTGCTGTTCCTGGCATGGAATCAACACCAGCTTCTTGTAAAGCTAGAATAACATCAGCATATTCCAACTCATCCACTCTTGCTATAAATTGCACTTCTTGAGGAGAAAAAGCATGTAGGTGAATCTTGGGAAATTGCTGCTTTATGGTTGCTACAAGTTTAAGGTAGTAGGGCAAAGATTTGCCGTTCACTTTGGCTTTTGAATTCAAACCCCCCTGCATGCAAATTTCGGTTGCACCTCGTTGTACGGCATCTGTTGCCTTTTCCAAAATATGTGCCCAATCTAACCAGTAAGCGCCATCTTCTGTTTCATCTCGGCGAAAAGCACAGAAGCTACAATGTTGAAAGCTGAGCATAAAATTTCGTGCGTCTTGCGCTTTGTCCATTGGCAGGTATTTAAGTACCTGCGGCAACGTCCTTAGCAGCTTTAGCATCCCATCTTGGAAACCCGCGCCAGATTTTTCCTTGCGCTTTCGCATGAACTGTGCTATTGCACTTTTAGATTGCCCCAACTGTGCCAAGGAGAAGGTGCCCATTTTATTTAGGCGCATCACTTCGGGCATTGAGGGGAACACAACGGCTACGTCCAGGCGATCGCGATGTGGTTCTACTGCTGTTACTAATTTCTGGGCTAAGTCTTCTATAAAAATCAGTGATGCAATAAAGATATTAGCAGTTGCGATATCTTTTTTGAACTCCTCGTAGTTTTCTTGGTCGCGGAGTTCCTCAATTAAATAACCACTGATTTCAATCGCCAGATTGGGATTGTTTTCGTTAATCGCCCGAACCGCTTGTGACAATGCACTTTGGTACTGGGACTCTAACACGACATAGACCACCTTAATTAAGTGACGCCCTTGCAATCGATCTGGGGCAATATGTCTAATGGTGGACTTGACGTGGGTGAACATGCTTCCTAGGCTCCTTTGATGCGTGTTCTCTTCTAAAAAAAACTATTCGGCAAAAATCGCCGATAGTCAGTTTTCATATTCGGCAATATGAGTTTTTTACCAGAAAACGCTTACTCTGTGGGCATTTTGTCGCCCATCTGACACAAAACGATATAAAAAATGAAATATTTTGTAAAAATTGTTGACAACTTTCCGAAGTATACACTCACTTATTTGTAAATTTTTCGCAACAAATTGTTCCTTTACAAAAATGATAATTAAAAATTCAGACAGTCTTTATTTAAACTTATATTACTTTATTTTTTTATTCTTATATAACTATAAAAATTAGAAATCAACGACGGAACAACGAGCGCTTAAATCATGACTAATGTAGAGACGCTTCAAACATTGCGTCCCTAAAATAACAAACCACTATCTAACTAACCACTAACCACTATCTACCGATGTCCGCTGATATTCTGATTCTTTCAAACGGTCCTGGGGAAATTACAACTTGGGTACGCCCAGTGGTTAAGCAATTGCGGCGACAACTGGGAAATGACCGAAGCCAAATTCGGATTTCCATCATTTTGTCGCCTTGTCCAAACTCTAGTGGAAAAGAAGCAGATATAGCTCGTTCATATCCTGAAGTAGACAGGGTTCAATCGGCAGAACATTTTTGGCAGTTTTTGCTTTGGGGAAAAACCGTTGAAAATTGGGACTGGCGGAAGCGCGGTGTCGTTGTTTTTCTGGGCGGAGATCAGTTTTTTCCAGTTGCGATTGGCAAAAGGCTGGGTTACCACACCGTTATTTATGCAGAATGGGAAGCACGGTGGCATGCATGGATTGACCGTTTTGGCGTAATGAAGCCCGAAGTTTCAGCCCGTGTCCCTCATAAATATGCTCATAAATTTACTGTGGTAGGAGATTTGATGGCAGAAGCCCAGCTAGAAGAAACTAAAACCCCCCACTCCCTCCCTCCCTCTCCCACTCCCTCTCTCCCTCTCTCCCAAGTTCCCACGGAATTGATTGGTTTGCTTCCCGGATCGAAGGCGGCAAAACTCACACAGGGAGTACCTTTAACTCTGGCAATTGCAGAATACGTAAAGGCTAAAAGACCGCAAACAAAATTTGTAATTCCTGTAGCACCGACTTTGGATGTGCAAACTTTAGCAAGTTTTGCCGACCCTCAGAAAAACTCTTTTGTTCATACCTTTGGTTTCAGTGGTGCTTCACTCAGTACTCAACACTCAACAATTGATAATCCACATAGCGATCGCTTAGAATATCCGGTACTGAAAACAGAAACAGGCTTGTGTGTCGAACTTTTGACTGAAACACCAGCATACGGCGTATTATCCCAGTGCCGCATCTGCTTAACGACTGTGGGTGCAAATACTGCTGAACTCGGTGCCTTAGCTATACCAATGATTGTTTTGCTACCAACACAACAGCTAGATGCCATGCGTTCTTGGGATGGTTTGCCTGGGTTGTTGGCAAATTTGCCGTTTTTTGGTTCTAGTTTTGCCAAGTTAATTAACTGGTTAGCATTAAGACGTTTGGGTTTGTTGGCTTGGCCAAATATCTGGGCAAAAGAAATGATCGTACCAGAACTTATAGGAAAACTTCAGCCTCAGGAAGTCGGGGAAATAGTTTTAGATTTTCTGAATCATCCAGAAAAACTAGTAGAAATAAGAGCGAAGTTACAAAGTATCAGAGGTGAATCCGGTGCAGCCGAGAAATTAGCAGCATTAGTTGGGGAAGAAATTATACGGATAGCAAGTAAATAGCTCTGTATAAATAAGTGGTAGTTCTTTTTTATGAGTCATTGATAACGGTTCGATCTATTTTTACATTCCAAAAAACATACTTGCTTTTATTCACTCCCACTAAGTTAGGAGAAAGGCACGTTATTTCTCCTTAAAAACTTAACTATGAAGAATTGATGATTTCATTATTAATAATAATTATAGTTAAAGTATGAAGTAATACAAATTCGAGTTTTAGGAGAGTAAAAACTATGGCGGTTATTACTGGTACTCTAAACAGTGAGAATTTAAATGGAACTCCAGAAAATGACGTAATTGATGGTTTAGCAGGAGACGATAGATTATCAGGCAAGGCAGGAAACGACGAACTCAATGGTGGTGAGGGTAGCGATCGGCTTGATGGTAATTCAGGAGAAGATAATTTAAAAGGCGATCCCTTGCTTGAGCCTTACGGAAATCTAGACGATATTCTCAAACTTAACCAAGAGGGACGAGATAGTCTATACGGTGGCTCTGATAATGATATCTTGCAGGGCGGTGCTGGAAAAGATTTCTTGAGTGGTGGTAAGGGAGACGATCTTTTATGGGGAGGTTATAGTGAGAGCGAAGCTATTTCAAGTGGAGTGGGTGAATTTGAATTTAGAGAGGAGTACTACAGCAATGGCTACGGTGATGATGTTTTAGAAGGCGGACCGGGAAACGATATCTTACGCGGCGATTCCCCTTGGGCAGATCCCCTGTCAGGAAATAGTAACCTTTTTGGCAATGACTTATTAGATGGCGGTTCTGGTGACGATCTTTTAGAGGGTGGTGCCGGAAGGGATGAACTGTATGGCGGTGCTGGCAACGATCGCCTTTATGGTAGTTATGAAGTTATTCAATCATCACGTCAAGGTGATGGTTTCAACAATTTCCTCTATGGTGAGGCAGGTGATGACTACCTTGTAGGCGCGAATGGTGATGACTTTCTAGATGGTGGCGCAGGAAATGACGTATTAGATGGTTATGATGAGCGGTTTACTGGCACAGACACTTTATATGGTAAATCTGGAGACGACACATTGTTTGGAAGGAACGGAAGTGATTTGCTAGATGGTGGTTCTGGTAATGATGTGCTAATTGGTGATGTTGAATTCAATCCTTTCCAGGAAGAAAATTGGGTTGATACCTTGACAGGTGGTGCAGGGCAAGACCGATTTGTTCTTGGAACTCAGGATGGAAGCTTGTATGGTCCTTCTTATTCTGGGGCTGAGGAATTGTTTACTGATTACGCAATTATCACTGACTTCAATATTAAGCAGGACGTTATCCAACTTGCTGACTCGAATTACGGAGGAGTATTACAATATACATTGGGTTCTGCTCCTGAAGGTTTACCACAAGGAACAGCGATATACCTTGATGCAGAGACAGATCGGTTAATTGCCGTTGTGACAGGGGTTTCTAGTCTAAGTCTAAACCAAAGCTATTTCACTTTCGTTTAAATTTGTATTTCCGATTTACAGCTGCACCAATAAATAAATGGTTCCGATATGCCAGCTAAGCTTGTGCCATCTTTTTCTTAATTTTCTCGCTATCAGGGCGTTCTACCTTCCCTGTTTCTACCGTAATTACGTGTCTATTGTTCTCTTTACTCCCCAGCAGACTTTCCATCTCGCCGCCCCATCTCGTAAACTCCAGAGCCGATACAGGAAAGTATTCCCATGCTAATTGACCAACTGCGACCCAAACCAACTTCGACTCCCCAGTGACATAGAGCACCAATGACTAAAAAAGGCAGAATGCTGAAAAGCGAAGCATACAAGGCATTTTGAGATTCTCTCGCCTTTCTTGTCTTTTCAAATTCTGATTTACTCATGTAAAGTGAGCGTTCCGCAAAGTTAAACCAGCTGTTGAGTTGCTTGATAACCCATTCACTGGCTGGAGAAAATGCTAAGTACAATGCTAACGACCACAAACTCGTTCCAGCGATCGCAATTTTGTCTAACTCAAGGCTAAAAGGTAATATATCAGTCAGCATGGCTTATCGAAGTTCTGTAGATGTTTTTGTCTGGCTTCTTTTGAAGCAAAATGGATCTGTCACCCAACCTCCTGTTTATCAAAAACCTTATCAGCATTTTTACTTATTTGCAACTCTATCTTTAGGTATGTTTTTTGCCATGCACCACTTATTCTTCAATTACTAACTAGTGAAGGGGCTTGCTAACAGGTTCATTAAGTTATGCTTGATGGGCAGTTCTATTATAGCGGTTCTTGGTTGGGTGCAATACACGTTGGAGGGTGAACAACCGTTCGCCCCTACATTGTCGATTACTTCAAGCGCTAGAACGACACCTACGGTCAGATGGCTGGAGATGTTTATTTAGTGAAAATTGCTCAAACAATAAGTTCTGCTGTTAAACGGAATGCAGATTTAGTGGCTCGTTACGGTGGAGAAGACTTTATTTTTGTATTATATTATACTAAAATAACTAAAGCTATGAAAGTGGCTTGTGCAATCCGTAAAGAGAACCAACTTCTCAATCTTCCTCATGGCAATAACTGCTCAAAATGTATTTAAAGTGCTTGACAAAGTATAAAACTCTAATTTTTGATTGCTCAATTAATGCTATGACTCATCCGAAAGCGAATTCTGATTTTTAAGGGCTTGACATAGTGCCATGTTGAAGTAAGATATTCCGAGATGAAAGATAAAAATAAGATACATCTCAATCTTGGTGCATAGGGTAAACACACGCAGCAGCACGAAAAAACTTTTTCGGTTATTGTTTAGAGGATGTTAACAATGAATCAGTGGCGACAAACAATCACAAGTTATGGAGTCACACTATCTTTGTCAGTCTTGTCTATTGTCAGTTTAATTGCTCTGTCACCTAAGGAAAACCAAAATAACGTTAATGCATTTTCTTTTATTTCAATCCCCAAGCAAGATTCACACTATTCTACTGCAAGTGAAGTAGCAAGAATACCAAGGTCAAGCAGAAAAGATGCGATCGCACCAAGTCAATTTCCCAATAAATCGGACCTGCAAGCAAGCAATAATAACTGGTTATCAGCCTCTTTCCCGGTAGAAAATTTTAAAGCGTATACATCACCGTTTGGTTATCGTCCTTCTGCGACTGGTGGTTCTAATTGGGAATTTCACAGTGGTTTGGATATAGCCGCCCCACAAGGGAGGTACATTCGCAATGGCGTTGTGGTGGGCTTTAGCCCTACCTACATCTACATCTATGTGTTTAGGTAATCTTTTGGCGGGAAGGGAGTAAACGCTCAGGAGTCCCGTGTAATGACCTTATAAGAAGCTGTCGCCCATCTCATTTTGTCTCAAATCTCTGTTTTGCAAGGCTTTTTGCAGTTTGACAGCGTCAACATTGACTGTTGGTTTTGACTCTGTAACTTATTAACCACTGTTTCGTCAAATCTGAAGGTGACTTCAGACACTACCCCTTTAAGCTGTGACAGTTGTCTTGCTTCAATGCGATCGCTGTTGTCAAGACTGCAGACAACTTCTTGATAAGCAATACTTTGTACATTCGCAAGCCTATCAACGATTATTATTTTTACTGCTTCTGTAGCTGCTATTCCATAAGGAATGATACTATAAATAGTGATAAATGTAGAAGTAAATAGCTTAAAAAGCATAACCTTGTAGATATAATTTTAATATTTTTGAACGCTTTGTCTGCTTCTCTACAAATTAAATTAAGCTATTTTCTCTATTAATGCAGTCTGAAAAAGTCTTCAAACAATTATTTCCACTTAATTTTATATGTCAGATTTTGTAACTGACATCTTGCACGCCCAGAAGTGGGAGGGAACGGTGGGCAGTGCCCACCCTACGATTGGGATAAGCTTTTTAGCCTATGATTTTTGATTGGGAGAGCGTAGTGCAAGATATGAGGTAAGAAATAGTCACATATAAAGGGTAGGGTGGGCAGTGCCCACCAATAAATAGGTAGGAATAAACAGAACTACATTACAAAATGTAAACGTGTCAGAAAGCCTTACCAATTACAAATGGACTAAGGACAATCTTCTCAAGTGACATTTTTTCATACCGATTTACTTAGTCTGTTCCCTATTAAAAGTTTCCTCTTTCCTTCTTGTTATAAATATCGTGAATTTCTGATACTGAAAATTAATAAATTTGTCAGTTTTTCAACTAGGAACACTTTAAAAAATCAAAGATGTGATGAGCCATGTGTAATTTAGAACAAGGAGATATCTCAAACTGCTGTCCTTGCCTATCTAAAATAATAGCTTTATTGTTATCGCTTCCAAAACCACTGCCTGGTTCATCTATGGGATTGGCAACAATTGCGTCTAAATTTTTTGCGTGCAATTTCTCTAACGCCGGTGTTATGATATCCCCTGTTTGTGCGGCAAATCCAATTAAACGTTGATGGGGTTGTTTGAGTTGTGCTAATTCGGCAACAATATCAGGTACGGGTTGGAGAGGTAAGGCTTCGGGGAGGGCTTTTTTAGCTAACTTTTCTGGACTGTAATCTCTTGGCTTAGCATCTGCGACGGCTGCTGACATAATAATGACATCTGAACTTGGAAGATAGCGCAACATAGACGATCGCATTTCTTCAGCACTAACAACAGAAATTCCTTGCACTCCTAGGGGAACATCCCAAGTTTTTGGTCCGTGTACCAGTGTGACATTTGCACCTCGGTGGGCGGCGGCTTGTGCTAAGGCTAACCCCATTTTCCCCGTAGAAGGATTGCCAAGAAACCTTTCTGGATCGAGATACTCTTGTGTTCCTCCTGCACTAATCAACACCCGCTTTCCTGCTAAATCTTTTTTTCCTGCAGTGTGTAGCAATGATTGGATGTAAGCAATAATCTCCCAGGGTTCTGCCATTCTACCAGCGCCAACGCGATCGCACGCCAACAATCCCGATGCCGTTTCGATGCCGTGAAATCTTTTTTCTGTTAGAAGCTGCTGCCAGTTCCGTTGTACAACCGATTGTTCCCACATATCGGTGTTCATGGCTGGGGATAGTAACACGGGACTTGTAGAAGCCAAAACAGTGTTTGTCAGCAAGTTGTCAGCTAAACCGTAAGCCAACTTTGCCAATGTATTTGCCGTCAAAGGGGCAATTAACATGATATCAGCCCATTCACCCAAGTCTATATGCAAGGGGCGAGAATGAGTTGGTTGCCAAAAATTCTCATCTGTATAAGCTGGATGACGAGACAGCGTTGCAAAAGTCAAAGGGGTAATAAACTTTTGTGCCGAACTTGTGAGGATAACCCTGACTTCCACGCCACTTTTAAACAACGTGGAAACAACCTCACAAATTTTGTAGGCAGCGATACCTCCGCCCACGCCAACCAGAACCCTTCCCGATCTTTGATTAGTCATAGAAAAATGGTCAATTGCTAATTGCTAATTGCCTTTTATACCATTAGCGATCGACCATTTGCCCATAAATTTATCTGTCAGGCTTCATCATATGGTTCTAAATCTAAGAGGTGAATATACGGTTCAACTAACTCCGGACGCTGAAAGGCGATAGCCCGTAGTAGATGCCAATCATTCAAACCCTCAAAAGCACCACTGTAATTATCCTGCTCCAGACGTACCGCTAACTTTTCCACTTCTTGTGGAGTCATAGCAGCAATTTCTTTCTTAGAAATGCTTAGAGTTTTCATAGTGTTTGCCCCTCCCGTTCGCAGCATTCGCATCCAGCATAGGTTGAGTTGCGCCCTTTTGCAGCTACCCAATATATATTACTCACTAGAAAGAGTGGTTTACGTGAAAATTTTCAGGATTTCTACCAGAATATGTAAAAATTTTGTAACCCTGACAACGTTATCTTTCAAGACAAGCCAAAGCCCGTGGTTTAACAGATAAGCAAAATTGTGGAATCTACGTATTGGTAATAATAAACTTCCGCAACAACTCTAGCATTTCTGGACGGATTTCATGGCCCATGTCAAATTCATGGTATTCTACTGCAACCCCTATAGATTCTAAAGTTTGTCGTGCCAAGCGTGCAGCCTCCAGTGGCACAACTGTATCTTGTGTGCCATGCATAATTAAAACTGGAGCCAGAGGTGCATTTACAGAGAGTTCTGGAGAAGAATCATTTTGTATCTGGTCTTTATTACTATTGGGATGTAAATACCCACTTAGAGAAACTAAACCAGCCAAAGGTAACTTTAATCCCACGTCTAAAGTCATAGCCCCACCTTGAGAAAACCCACTGAGAATAGTTCGCGATAAAGGCACCCCCGTGGTACTTTCTAAAGATAGCAACCAGTCTAGGAGTTGTTGGCGACTTTCTGTTAACCCGTGATACAAATTTTCTGCCCGCAGGTCATACCAAGCTTTCCCTATAGCAGAATAGGGATAAGGATAAGGCGCATTAGGAAATATGAACTGATACTCAGGTAATCTAAAAAAAGGTAATAAATAGGCTACATCTTCAGCATTAGCGCCCCACCCGTGCAAAGTTACAATTAAGCCTTTGGGAGGCTGCTCTGTTTGTGGAGGTACGCTGATAAATTTTAGAGTAGAAGTCATGGGCAGGGGCAAGTTGAATCAGTTGTTAACAATCGAGCAGGCTTAATATTCTTTATGAAACCTGCCCTTACATTAGTCCATAGTCGATGCTGAGTGCTTCAGCAGTCAATAGGACTACAGAGTGCAGATGAAAAATGGAAAATTTTGCGTTTTTAAATTCAACTTCGCGTTCTTTGCGCCTTTGCGGTTTATAAAATATACTTCTGCCCTCATTCGTATTGCAAAAGAGACTTGGGAATTATGGCGCGTCTAGCACTGCTGAGCGTATCTAATAAAACTGGTTTAATTGACCTTGCACGTAGCTTGGTAGAAGAATTTGATTTTGAAATAATCAGCAGTGGGGGTACAGCCAAAGCATTGAAAGATGCAGGGCTACCAGTCACAAAGGTTGCTGATTATACAGGTTCACCAGAAATTCTGGGTGGACGAGTCAAAACATTGCATCCCCGGATTCATGGCGGTATATTAGCTCGCCAAAATGTACCTGAAGATGTTACAGATTTAGAAAATAACCAAATTCGCCCAATTGATTTAGTGGTTGTCAATCTTTATCCTTTTGAAGAAACCATTGCAAAAGCTGGTGTAACCTTACCTGAGGCGATCGAGCAAATAGATATTGGCGGTCCTGCTATGCTGAGGGCAGCATCGAAAAACTTTGCCCATGTTACTATTCTGTGTGACCCGGCGCAGTATGAGGAATATTTGCAAGAAATGCGCCGCTCAAATTGCAACCCATCCTTTGAATTTCGTCAAAAATGTGCTTTAAAAGGATTTTTGCATACTTCTAGCTACGATCGCGCTATAGCAGCATATCTCCTAGAGCAATCAGCAGTAGAAGAGAAGGAATCTACACCCCTTCCCGAAGAGTTTTTACTTTCTGGAAAACAACTGCAAGCCCTTCGTTATGGAGAAAATCCCCATCAGTATGCAGCCTGGTATCAAACGGGTACCCATGCAGTTGGATGGGCGGCGGCTACTAAACTTCAAGGCAAAGAACTCAGTTACAACAATTTAGTTGATTTAGAAGCAGCCCGAACCCTGATTTCTGAATTTACTGACTCTCCTGCAGCAACAATTATCAAGCACAATAATCCTTGTGGTGTTGCTTTGGGAAGTACTGTTTGCGAAGCTTATCAGAAAGCGCTTAATGCTGACTCAGTTTCTGCTTTTGGTGGAATTGTTGCCCTAAACCGTGGGATTGATGCTGAAACGGCAACTGAATTGACAAAGACATTTCTAGAATGCGTCGTCGCACCTGGTTGTGATGCAGAGGCACAGGAAATTTTGGCAGCAAAATCAAAGGTACGGGTGTTGATTTTATCTTCTTTGAGTAGTGGACCAAAAGAAACTGTAAAAGCGATCGCAGGCGGTTTCCTGGTGCAAGCTTCTGATGATATAGTGGCTGATACTAGTCAATGGCAAATTGTAACTGAAAAGAAACCTACCGACCGGGAATTGGAAGAGTTGCTATTTGCTTGGAAAGTCTGCAAGCACGTTAAGTCCAATGCTATTGTTGTGACTTGCGATCGTACAACCTTGGGTGTAGGCGCAGGTCAAATGAACCGCGTTGGCTCTGTTAAAATTGCTTTGGAACAAGCTGGGGAAAAAGCCAAAGGTGCATTTCTTGCCAGTGATGGATTCTTCCCCTTTGATGATTCGGTAAGAACCGCAGCCGCCTCAGGAATTATTGGGGTTGTTCAACCAGGAGGCAGTGTGCGCGACCGAGATTCTATCAACGCTGCCAACGAACTGGGACTGGTTATGGCGTTTACTGGTATTCGCCACTTTTTACATTAAGGGTTGTTAGGGGTTAGGAGTTAGGAGTTAGTAGTTGCTAGTTTTCCCACTAACCACTAACCAATAACCACTAACTACTAACCACTAACTAAATAGTGCAGTTGTGAAACTGTCACCTAAGATATATGCCACCCGTTTTAAGTCATGATACTTTTTACCTAGTGTGAGGAGTAAGTTGAAAACAAAGAGCGCTTGGAGTCGAAACACGGCAAGACGTCCAAGCGTTTTTTGTATTTATTTCTTGAGAGCGCATAATACTGCAAGCAGCGAATAAGGTTCACTTTTAAAAGTGTCACTTTTCCCACTTGCCTTTAGACAAAGACGGTGTTATCCTCTAATTGTGTGTGAGGAGCAAGTGTAAATCAAAAAACGTCTGGGGTGGA
>NZ_BAAFZH010000051.1:0-55940 GCF_054684315.1 Scytonema sp. NUACC21
GTATATTAGTTTCTGATACTGCTGTGTTGATTAAGTTATTGGTGATTCGGTTTGTGTCCTTTGTGCTGTTGTCAGTAACAAATGACTCTTGACAAATGACACCTGAACGCTCATAGCTTAACGTTTTTATCTTATTGGATGGAAAGAGGTACAAAAATCGTGAAAGGATTGGTGCGTTTATTAACAGTGTTTAGCTTGTTATTAGGATGCTGGGGATGGCTGGGAATGCCACAAATAGCCCAAGCTGCTCATTTCAACGGTCTTGCTTTTCATTCCACCCCAGTTTTGGCGGTTGAGGGAACACAAACCTTACGCAATCGTGCAGATGCTAAGCTCGCAAAGGTGTATGGTGAGAAAATCGATTTGAACAATACCAACGTGCGAGCTTTTCAAAAGTATCCGGGGCTTTACCCTACCCTTGCAAGGAAAATTATCTCAAATGCTCCTTATCAAACGGTAGACGATGTTTTAAACATTGAAGGCTTGAGCGATCGCCAAAAACAGATACTGCAGGCTAACTTGAATCACTTTAGTGTGACAGAGGTAGAGCCCGCATTCACGGAGGGAGATGACCGTTTTAACAACGGGATCTACAGATAACCTACTTGCATTTTCCAATCACCTCCACACTATCTTAGAACGTGGAGGTAAAGAGAACCGGATACGGGGTATGAAACTGTAACTTAATTTCTGGACAAAGTTCGACATTAATCGACACTTTTGTCCAACAAAATTTGTTATTGTGGTAACAACGCAAGAACCAAGCGAAGAAATTAAGGCTTGAGACCCTGTACAAAACTTTTAAGAGTAGTCTTGCCTGTAGCAAGGTGGTTGAGAAATCCAGAAACCTTAATAGGGCTGAAAATAAAGGATTAAAGTAGCAAAGTTTCTCAAATTAACGCCATCCTCAAATTGAACAAAGATGTTTCGCGCAGTCCCCACCTAAAAATACTCTAAAAAAATTGACATTTTAGGTGGGGGAAGCGAAACCAGTATAAAAAAGCGCAACAACATTATGGTAAAATCAGGTAGGTACGGCAAAACGAAGTTTCGTGGTTGCAAGACCGTTAGTAGCAACAATCTTTGTTAAGAATTGCTAAGTTTCCTGGGGTTTTCGTAGACAAAAGTTTATACGAATTGTTGAGGACGCCAGCTTACCAGGGAACGTTATCTAGTCCTAAAACTATGTAGCGCAAAGTTTTCCCAACTATAACGCAAGTTTAGTTGGCGGTGCGTTCAAATAGGATAAGTTCTATCCGAATTTAAGCCTGTGGACACGAGGATAAGGACAAAGGTACAAGGAGAACTTTTCTCCTTCCCTCCTTCCCTCCCTCCTACCATACTCCCTTCACCCCATTCCCTGCCTTGCTTCAAATAGATTTACCCAGCCAATTTGATGTTATAGTCGTCGGTGCCGGTGCAGCTGGATTGTACGCAGCACTGTGTATACCTGCCGATCTCAAAATCGGCTTGATTACCAAAGAAACACTTTCTCTTTCTGCTAGCGATTGGGCGCAGGGGGGTATTGCAGCCGCGATCGCACCGCAAGATTCTCCTTCTTTTCATGTTGAAGACACAGTGCGGGCGGGTGTGGGGTTGTGTGAAGCAGAAGCTGTAGAATTCTTAGCTAATAATGCCCCTAGCTGCATTGAATCCCTAGTTAAATTGGGGGTTGCCTTCGATCGTCATGGTAGCGAACTGGCTTTAACCTTGGAAGCTGCCCATTCTCACCATCGTGTTCTCCATGCCGCAGATACAACAGGGAGGGAAGTCATCACTACCCTGACAAACCAAGTGCTGCAACATCAAAATATTCGAGTCATTCAACAAGCTTTGGCTTTAAGTCTGTGGTTGGAACCTGGAACAAAACGTTGCCAGGGAATTTGCCTGTTTTATCAAGGTCAAGTCAGATGGGTAAAAGCCGCCGCCGTTGTTGTAGCTACAGGAGGTGGGGGTCAAGTGTTTGCCCAAACTACAAACCCAGCTGTCAGTACAGGGGATGGCGTAGCAATGGCATGGCGGGCTGGTGCAATTCTTCGAGATTTGGAATTTGTACAATTTCACCCCACAGCCCTGATAAAACCCGGTCGCTTTCTGATTAGCGAAGCTGTACGCGGTGAAGGGGCACATCTAATCGATAGTGAAGGACGGCGTTTTGCTTTTGACTATCATCCTCAGGGTGAACTGGCTCCTAGGGATGTCGTAAGTCGTGCAATTTTCAGCCACCTACAACGCACTTCAGCCGATTTGGCAACATCTCATGTCTGGTTGGATATGCAACCCATCCCTGCAGAAAAGATTCGCCATCGTTTTCCTAATATTATTAATGTTTGTAAACATTGGGGGATTGATGTTTTCTCAGAACCAATCCCAGTTTCCCCAGCTGCCCATTATTGGATGGGTGGTATTGTTACGGATCTGATGAACCGGACAAATATTCCTGGTTTATATGCTGTAGGGGAAACTGCAAGTACTGGGGTGCATGGAGCAAATCGTCTTGCAAGTAATTCGTTGTTGGAATGTATAGTATTTGGCGCACAAATGGCGTATATGAAGGATGAAGTCAGAAGGATAAAGGATGAATTTCAAGAATCTGAGTTGGTTGTTCATCCTTTATCCTTTATCTCTTCTGAAAGCGAGTGGCGCGAGCAGCAAGAATATTTAGAAGCACAACGAGAGAAAATCCCGCGTTTGGTATGGGAAAATGCTGGCATATGTCGCGAGCAGTCACAGATGGCTTCAGCGATCGAGACTGTTGAATCATGGCAAAGGGATATGGCTGCTTTGCCAATCGGTCAATTTTTCCAGTCTTTACATCCAGGACAAGCTGCTGTCGTGAACATACCGGATGTTGAACGGCAAGTGAGATTGTGGGCGGAAACTTGCAATCTTCTGGATGTTGCTTATTTGATTCTTAAAAGTGCTATCTTTAGAACCGAAAGTCGGGGAGGGCATTATCGCCTTGATTACCCTCAGTTAGACTCGAATTGGCAGGCACATACAATTGTGCAACACCATAACTGGTGGAAATCCCCTTTGCTTACATGAGATGGACGGGCAGTCCTGCCCATCCTACAGTTCCCGATCGGATACTCATTTCACAGTCAGCGAGTTCCACTACCATGCTGACTATCCGGACCACCATAATTTGGTGGTTCATAATTGTTACTAACTGCAGTACTTGAAACCGCGCTTTCTAAGGTTTGAGATTCAGACACGCTATTTGTTGAGCTACGAGCTGCAGTGGTACTAGCACCAGGGGCATTTAGCGTAGTGAACGCTACAGCAATTTTAGGAACTGTTAAATATGCGCCAACGGCAAGTAAGATAATGCTTGCGAGTCTTAAGTTAGTTTCCATAAGCCTCAGTAGATACCTCTTATTTTTGGTGTAACTGAGTCTTAATCGGTACTTTCAATTAGACTCAACTGTAAAGAATTGATGAATTTTAATATTTCATCATTATAAAGACTTAACCTAGGGCTAGATGTTGATACTTAACAGCTACATCATAGGTTTTAGTCATTCTTTAATTAATTTGTATTACTGAGAGATAACATTTTACATCTTCCAGAAGTGAGATCGTTAACTCATACTTAAGGAATAATCTGTAGTTTAGACTTCTTTTTAAGAAATCTTGACATTTTTGTGTCAAAATACTAAGTGTGGACAATAGTAGCTTTTTACGACAAGCAATTAGGCAGATTTGAGATGAGGGTAAGCCTTTGATGATGGGTTGCCAATGCCCACCTAAGGTAAATTTTATATATTTGGTGGGCAGTGAGTACTGATAGTATACAAATTTTATATTTAATTGGTTGAACTTACTTCTAAGTAAATATATTTAGAGCTATCGGATTTATGTTGGCATTTTGGCAGAATAAAGGTGTAAAATATCATTGTTTACGCAAATTTACGCAAACTCATAGCGATTTTTACCGAGGAGTTTAGCACGATACATGGCACTGTCTGCTTGTTTGAGCAATGTTTCAACGTCCTGAGTGTTGATGGGGTAGACGCTGATGCCTATGCTGGCAGAGACTCTGGTAATATGTCCTTCCAAAACAATCGGCTCATTAAGAGTTGCGAGAATTTTTTCGGCGACTGTGGCAGCAGCTTGAATTTTAGGAATAGCACGTAGAATTACGGTAAATTCATCGCCTCCCAAACGAGAAACAGTATCGCCACTGCGTAGGGAGTTATTAAGACGTTGGGCAATTGTGACTAAAAGGCGATCGCCCATTTCATGTCCTAGGGTATCATTAACTTGTTTAAAACCATCCAGGTCAATAAATAGTAGACCCAACAATAAATTGTTGCTTTGAGCCCATACCAAGGACTCATGAAGTTGTTCGGCGAAAAACTTGCGATTGGGTAGACCTGTGAGAGGGTCATGATGGGCGATGTAGCGGAAATGGTCTTCTTTGACCTGTAACTCTTTGTTTGTACGGAATAAATCTGCCGCAACGCGTTTGAGTTCTTCCTCTATGAGTTTGCGCTTGGTAATGTCTCGGATAACTCCAACCAGAAAGAAATTACCAGCAGCATCTCTGTGAAGAGAACGTTTCGTAGCAATTACGTGGGTATTTCCACTAGCATCGGTGAATTCCTCTTCACTTTCTTGAGGTTGCTGGTTTTGAAAGACTAACTCATCGGAGGCACGAAAAATATCGGCTTCGTGTTTGGGGAAAAAGTCATAGTCAGACTTTTCTAGGAGTAGGTGCTTGGAATAACCGCTAAATCGGCAGTATGCCTCGTTTAAGACAATCCACTGACGTTTTTCATTCTTCACAAAAATCGGGTCAGGGATTGTATCAATGAGTTGATGCAAGAACTCTTTAGAACGTTTTAACTCTTCTTGGCGATGTGCTATCTGAACAGTAATGGCAATGGCTGAACCACTCAAAGCAAACAAACCAGGTAAAACTGGTATCCACCAACCAGACAGCAAAGCAAGGTAAGCACTACCCGTAAGGACACAACAAAAAAGTAGGATACTCAGGTAACTTAGGCTTATGCGTTGCATTCGCCATTTGATACCTACTCCCACATAAGCGCAAGCAAAAACCCACAACCATTCCATGAGGTCAGACCAAGTTTTGAGTAGAGGTCTTCCTTCAAGGGCAGCCGAAATTAACTCGCTGATAAAATAAGCTTGTAGTTCAATACCGGATACAGGCTTTGCCCCGCCAATCAGACGACTGGAGTGTGGGATGAGGACAAAATCTTGGAGACTGGGTGCTGTCGAACCAATCAGGACAATGCGGTTTTTGATCCAGCTTTCTTGCACGCGATTGGTTAAGACATCCCGCATTGAGATTGTGCGAAAACTACAACGATCTTCTTTGGGTTGCCTGCATCTGACCTTGGGAAAGTTAGACAAGATTTGATAACCTCCGTTATCTGCACCTAGGTAGCTTCCAGAGTTGGGTTGAAAACGGTGAAATACGGTGTTGCCTAACTGCATAAAGTTGGGGTTGCTTTTTGCCTTTTTAGGAGTAATGCCTTCAGGCTTGAGATAAAGTAAAGCCAGGTAGAGACGCGCCATGGCGCGTCTCTACATTCTTTGTCAGACGTGTCTAATAAGATGTAGTAGGCACTAACTCACCCTACTGCTACTATGCTGCGTCCCAAACAATCAATCTAATTGGTGTGGGATTGTAAGCATTGCAAGGGTTGTTAATTTGCGGACAGTTAGAGATTAGCACCATCACATCCATTTCTGCCCTGAGATCGACAATTTTTCCAGCTTCAGAAATACCATCTACAATTTCCAAAGTGCCGTCTTCGCTAACGGGAACGTTCATGTAGAAGTTGACGTTGCTGACAAGGTCGCGTTTGTTCATTTCGTACTTGCTCAGTTCTAGCAAGTAATTTTCGACACAGGCGTGCAGATGTTTCTTATGCAGCCCATAGCGCACTGAGTTGCTTTCCATGCTGCACGCTCCACCGAGTGTATCGTGTCTGCCACAATCATCATGGATGACGGTCATCATCACGTTCCCTTCGTTGGAAATCAATTGCGTGCCCGTAGTGATAAAAATGTTACCTTGACGTACAACAGTATCGGGAGCGCTGTATCTTTCGGAAGTATCCTCAGCGTTGTAAAACAATGTGTCAACGGCTTGATTGCCCAGCAAATCAATAATCCGTAATATTTGCCCTTTTTTGATTATCCGAGACCAGGGCTTACGGGCAGGTAACTCCTCGTTGTAAATTGCTGTTGCTGGATCGAGTTCAATGGGTAATGTTGCGACCATAATTGGATTCCTCTTCTATTTTCAAATACCAAGAAACAGAGATTGCAAAGGTAACTTCATTTTCCCAACGACTTCTGAGCAAACAACGCATCGGTGTTAATGAAACCACGAATCACTTCTTCGTTTGCAGTACGGCACAGATCGTCCGGTGCAGGTGCAGGGGATTTCCAAACGGTAAGCTGAATCGGCTTAGGCTTGTAGACTGTATCGGGATGTAACACGTGGGGGCAGTTGGAAATAACTACCAATACATTCATTTCTGCCCGCAAATCAATAAAACTGCCCGGTTTTTCATTGCCCGTGACATATTCCAAGTCTCCATTTGGATGCACTGCCACCCGGCTAAACAGATTCAGGTTAGGCATCAAGTCTTTGCGGGTTAAACCACGCTTGCCCAAAGCTTTGAGGAAATTGTTGCGCGAGTTATTGTAATCGCTTTCGCCGTATTTATTGTAAGGCCCTTCGCCATATTTCGCGGCGTTGCTGGCAGCATTGCTGCAACCACAGATGAGATCGTGATAGCCGCAGGTGTCCTCTGTAATGGAGAACAAAATGCGTCCCATGTCAGAGTAAATGACCATGCCCTTTTTGAGGAAGGCGTTGAATTGAATCTTGGCGGTATCTGCTACATTGAGTCGCTCAATTGGGCTATCCGCGTTGTAGCAAATCATTGAAACACCCTGAGATCCTTCCAGATCGGTCACGCGCAGGGTATTTCCCCGTTCGATTATGTAATGCCAATACGCACCACCAGGTAGCTTTTCATCCAGCAAAATCAAGTTTGGATCGATTGCCCCCATATTTGGTAGAACAGATGCTTGCACCATAAAATCCTCTTGTTACGGTTAGACGAGGGGTTGAGAAATTGCCAAAAGCTCAACCTCAGGAATTTGGAGAAGCTACTGAGTCAAATAACAAAGCCCAGGAAATTACCAATACAGTCATACTGTCTGGCTCTCCCGGGCTTTTCTCCCGCCGTGTGACCGACTCTCTCAGAGTGGGCTGCTTCTCTTGGACCAGCCATCACACACTCTGTGCGATCGGAACCCTAGAAGCTCATCCTTATTTAGTTTGTAATTTGAATTCGAGAAACTTCTACAACATTATAAACACAACTTTCCCTACTTGGGTCAGTGTTTTTACAGGATATTTTTTTTCAATTTTAGCAAGATTTTTATAAAAATTTGTATCACTGACTACTTTTTAATAGCCATACGTGGCTCAAAAGTATTTAAATTGGTGCAAAAGTTGGCTTGAGGAAGCATTAAAGAGGCAGATGCCATAGCTCTGCCGCACTTATTGTTTTTTTTGAAACAATTATTCAAATATTAAAAAATCCTGACTTTTTTGTTGATTCTTGTAGCATTAAATACATTTTTGCAGTTTGCTCGTTGTTAGAGTGTTAAGCAGAAATAAAGTGAAGGTAAGTTTTCAATCTTCTGCTTGCTCGCAATGATGTAGCAAGTTTAAAAATTTAATACAAAGTAAAATCTATAGACTTCTAGGGTTCCGATTTGGATTAAATAGAGCGAGTGTTGAACTTGTTTCTTGATTTGGTTCAAATGCTGGTCCGAGAGAAGTCGGTAAGCTAGTTAGTCGTGATGTTTGAACGCCCGATCTAGTTTATTACACGGCGGGGGAAAAGCCCGGGAGGAAGTTTCAGCTAGTTAGTACTGAATAATTCTTTCCGGGTTTTTCCATATAAGTTCGAGTTTGTTGCCCTTGACTTTATTATTTGCAATTTAAAAAAGTATTTCGCCTATGAAAAAGCGATCGCTCCTCATAGCCTGCCTTTTATTTTTAGTTGTTACGTCTTTAACTATAGGCTGCACAAACCCAGCAGTTTATATTAAAACTACCACCGAAGCCGAGGCAGCAGCAGTCGCCAACAGCAAGGCTAGAACCATAAACTTGGGCTTTAGCGCTTGGCCGGGTTGGTTTCCCTGGCAAGTTGCTCAGGAGCAAGGAATTTTTAACACCAAAAACGCAGCCGTTAATCTCAAGTGGTTTGATGGCTATCTTGAGTCCATTAGCACCCTTGCAGCCGGACAAATTGATGCCAATAGTCAAACCCTGGGTGATACTGTCAGTTCCGTAGCAGGGGGCGCAGATCAAGTCGTGGTACTCGTCAACGACAACTCCACTGGCAACGATAAAGTTATCGTGGCAAAAGGAATCAACACCGTTGCAGATTTGCGTGGCAAAAAAGTGGCTGCTGAAGAGGGCACTGTCGATCACTTTTTGCTGTTGCTGGGCATGAAACAGGCTGGCTTAAAACCTCAAGACATTCAGTTTGTGCCTTTAGAAACGGGAAAAGCCGCAGCTGCTTTTGCTGCCGGTCAAGTTGATGCGGCTGCCGTTTTTGCACCATTTACAACACAGGCATTGCAGCGAGCAGGCAGTAAAGAATTGTTTAGTTCCAAAGACTTTCCGGGTGCAATTTCCGATCACCTTGTGGTATCGCGTAAATTTTTGTACGAACACCCGGAAGAAATTCAGGCACTAGTTGATTCTTGGTTTGCCACACTCGATTACATTCGGGAAAACCAAGAACGTACTTATATCATCATGGCAAAACGGGCAGGTGTGCCAGTTGAAGAATACAAACAGTATGCCGATGGTACGCGCCTCTTTACAGTAGAAGAAAATTTGAAAGCCTTTCAACCGGGCAACAATATGACTTCTTTACTGTATGCTACCGAGCAAATGAGCCAGTTTCTCATTGATGTGGGGTTAGCGAAAAAGAAACCGGATGCAACACTTTTATTTGACGATCGCTTTGTCAAAGCCTATATGCAAAAGCGAGTTAAACCTGCATAAAACTATGACATTCGGTGTTTCTTGTCTGACCCAACATCTCACCCCAAATTTAAACCATGAGCCAAAGCACTCCGCCTCCCTCGCTCCAATCGTTCACTAAACCAGGAATCATGAAGTCTACCGTTTTTTGGCGACTGGGTGAAGATATCCCAAAGCCCCTTTACACGGCATTGACCATTGCTTCAATCTCCCTGCCGTTGTTACTCTGGTGGGCAGTCACAACTTTCGGCAACATAGATCCAAAGTTTTTGCCTTCCCCTGCAAAAGTTGCAGAAGCTTTTGGGCGCTTGTGGATGACACGAGAACTGCTGAAAGACACTGTAGCGAGCCTTTGGCGAGTTGGTGTTGGCTTTTTGTTAGCAGCAAGCTTCTCAATTCCGGTGGGAATTTTGATGGGAAGTTTTTCCAGCATTCGGGCTTTATTAGAGCCCCTGTTTGGTCTGATGCGCTATATGCCTGCACCTGCGTTTATTCCCCTGTTGATACTCTACCAGGGCATTGACGAAGAACCGAAAATTATGCTGATTTTCATCGGTGTCTTTTTTTTCAATACGCTGATGGTGATGGATACCGTCAAATTTGTGCCCAAAGAATTGATTGAAGCAACCTATATGCTTGGAGGGAATCGGCGGGCAACCCTCACTCAAGTGATTTTACCTCACGTTCTTCCCGGCATTCTGGATGCCTGTCGGATCAATTTAGCTGCTGCTTGGCAACTTGTGATTGTGTCAGAATTAATCGCCGCAACTGAAGGGTTGGGAAGACGCATCAGCGTTGCCGGTCGATTTTTAAGAACCGATGAAATCTTTGTTGGACTGATTGTAATTGGCATCATCGGATTGGCATTTGATTTGTTGTTTCAGTATCTGCTTCGTGTTACTTGCAAATGGGCAAGCCAGAAGCGATAAATAAGTCGTCCTCAGTCATTTGTCATTTGTCATTGGTGAGATTTTCTAATTTATTTACATTTTGTAACAAATTTCTGTTTATTCCTGCCCACTTACTTTAACAGAGGCTAAACGAATGTTTTTGCAAGTCAATAAGCTCAACAAACACTTTTCGACTCGCTCCGGTACCCTCGTAGCTCTTAAAGATATTAATATGGCTATCAAGCAGGGCGAATTTATCTGCGCGGTAGGTGCGTCCGGTTCCGGCAAATCCACACTACTTCGCCAGATTGCTGGGCTCGACAGCCCGACATCCGGGGAAGTACGCATTGATGGCAAACTTGTTACCAGTCCGGGTCCCGATCGCGGCATGGTGTTTCAGCACTACACCCTCTATCCCTGGATGAACGTGCAGGAAAATACCGAGTTTGGACTCAAGCTGCAAGGGGTTCCTAAAAAAGAGCGGCGCGAACGGGCAAGCTACTTCCTCAGCATTGTCGGTTTATCCCGTTTTAGCACTGCGCTACCCAAGGAACTCTCGGGGGGGATGAAGCAGCGTGTTGCGATCGCCCGTGCCCTGACATCAGAACCCAAAGTGTTGCTGATGGATGAACCCTTTGGCGCACTCGATATCCACACCAAAGAATCAATGCATGAATTTATACTTGACCTTTGGAAGCGCACCAACATTACGATCTTCACCATTACCCACGACGTCGAGGAAGCCGTTTTCCTATCCAACCGCATCTATGCCTTAGGTGCTTGTCCCGGAACAGTACGTAAGGTAATAACCATCAATTTGCCTGACCGTAGCCCTACGATCAAGCGTCATTCTATCTTCCACGACTATCGCGATGAACTGATGGATTTGCTACGGCAACATGGCAAGGAAGCTGCTGCAGCATAAAATCAAAAAATTTAGAACTTACGCATTGACATTTACATCCATGCCTTTTAATCTACCATCTAAGTGTACCTATTTTTTCCACTAACCTTTCGGAATTATGTGAACGTTTACCATTAACAAAAAATCGGTACTATGCAGTCAAGTCAACCTTCTGTGTTAGGTGTTCCAAAATAAAGTCACGAGCTACTTGAATACAAATTCAAGAAGTTAGCCCTTGGATTGAGCAGGTATTGCGAGTAGAGCAGCCTTTCAAACGGGCTAGCCGCCAGTACCGCCACGGAGAAGCTTCTGAGGTTATAGTAGAAACTCCTAATGGAAAGGTAACTTTCGGCGAACATCACCCTGTGGTAGTTGTTGCTGGACCTTGCTCGGTAGAAAACGAAGCAATGATCGTAGAGACAGCACACAGAGTCAAGGCAGCTGGTGCTCATTTTTTACGTGGTGGCGCATACAAACCCCGAACATCGCCATATGCGTTCCAAGGACACGGCGAGAGTGCTTTAGAATTGTTAGCAAAGGCGCGGGAAGCAACTGGGTTGGGCATTATTACAGAAGTCATGGACGCTGCCGAACTGGAGATTGTAGCAGAGTTCGCGGATGTGGTTCAGGTAGGGGCAAGGAATATGCAAAACTTCTCCCTACTGAAAAAAGTGGGAGCACAACCGAAACCAGTTCTTCTGAAACGGGGGATGGCTGCAACTATTGAAGATTGGTTGATGGCAGCAGAATACATCCTAGCAGCAGGAAATCCAAATGTTATATTGTGCGAGCGGGGAATTCGTACCTTTGACCGCCAATACACCCGCAACACCTTGGATTTATCCGCAGTACCGGTTTTGCGAAACCTGACTCACTTGCCGATAATGGTCGATCCCAGCCACGGTACAGGTTGGGCAGCGTTTGTACCATCAATGGCAATGGCGGCGATCGCAGCTGGCTGTGACTCATTAATGATTGAAGTTCATCCCAACCCGTCAAAAGCCATGTCTGACGGACCCCAATCTCTGACACCCGAGCGGTTTGACCGTTTGATGCAGGAACTTGCAGTTGTTGGCAAGGCTTTTGGGCGCTGGGAACAACCGACTGCTGCTGTAATCTAAACATTGACAACGAATACTACTTTTCCGCTCTAAAATTAGCGATTTTTGTAGTAGGGTGGGCACTGCCCACCCTTGTCTGTTATGCGGCATAGCTCAACCTAAGTCTACGTCTGCCGCTGTAATATAACCATCGGCAACAAATAGGAAACGGATGTAATACATAGGTTATCTGTAGTTCTCACAGATAACCGATCCATTACATCTGTTTATTTGCGTTATTAGCGTCTTCTGCCTCTGCTACCAAAACCAGCAGTTGGTCTAGAACGAGTCCCGCCGCCACTACCAAAACTACTACCGCTGGGGGTGCGTCGGTTGGTGCTGGAGCCAGAAGGTCTGAGGGTACTGCTACCATAACCGGAACCAGTAGCACGATTGCCAGGAGCAGTGCGTGGTGTAGTACGTACACTCGTATCGCTACCAGGATATGACCTTCTCAAAGTTCCTGTTGTGCGGAAAGCTGTTCTGTTTCTCTCTACGGCAGGTGGTGCATTGTAACGAGTGCGATAACTTTGAATCGCATCCCCATAGCTTCTGCCATAACCGCCGTATCCATATATCCCACCGGGCTGGTAGACAGGTGGAACATAATATTGAGGTCTAAATAACATACTGCCGATCGCCTGACCTGCTAAGCTACCCGCAGCTGCACCAGCGAAAGGTGCCCAAAAGCTATTTTCTTGGCGAACAACCACTGTTTCTGGTTGACCGGTTTGAGGGTTGGATCGCGTCTCGGTGACGTTATGGACGTATTCAATTTTGAAATCTTCTGTAAGATAGAGCGCAGGTTGTCCGTTTTCTACTTTCAAGTAGGTTTTTTGACCTTGCTTAATTTGGTCATCCGTCAACCTTGCCATTTGTAAATTTTGTGTCCTATAGTTAGGGGGTGTTGCGTTCAGAAGAATCAAGTTATACTCCCCATCAGCATCATTGTACTGGGCTTGCTGTACTGGATACTGACCATCACTTAGCTTAGTGTTAGACGTTGTTTGATTGGTTTGATTATTATTGCCAGCTTGAGGTGTAGCTTGGTTTCCACCACCGCAAGCAACGGTTGTCAAGCACAGACTCAAAGCTAAAAAAACAACTGTGAACTTACGCAATATTGTCATGAGCATTTGACTATTTTCCTATATTGAGCTTAACAATTTCTCCATTGTGTGGTAAGTGTGGACGACCGATCCAAAAAATTACAAGGGAATCAACTCTGGGTAATATTGTAAAAGCAGATCGCTTGTAAGTTCATCCCCCAACCGAGCTGGGGAAAAATGTACCTGAATTGCTCGGAATTTATGTTTGTAATGCAAATTGATTAGGGCTTTCAAAGCTTCCTTCAGTGCTGGGATATTCGACAGATCTGTTTCTAATTCTGGGACTTCACCCTCAAACGCCACTGTAATCATCACCACGACATTACGTGTTGCAGGCAGAGAAAGGGGTTCATTGTCCCTATAGTTGTCACCGTAATCTGGTTCGCTTAGATAGCGTTGAGCAGAGTCGGTAAAGAGTTCGTTAACATAGTCCCCCGCCTCTCCTTCACTCCAAAATACGTCGCCTTCATTAGCTGCCGCTTGCCAATACTCATCATATTGCAGTAGATTCTCGGCAATTTCTACAAGCCCTTCTCCCAAGGCTTCCATATCACCATCATTATCTACCGCTTCCCTAGCACCACGATTGAAAACTCCCAAAATTGGTGCCACATCAGACCCGCCTAGATGTAGCATTATGCGACAGACCACATAGCGAGTTCTACCTATCATTTTATTAAATGCTTGCATTTTTTCCTCCAGAAATGAGTTAGAGACATAATACTAATTTACAGACGCGCCATGGCTAGTCTCTACAACAGACGCGCCATGGCTCGTCTCTACAACAGACGCGCCATGGCTCGTCTCTACAACAGACGCGCCATGGCTCGTCTCTACAACTATTAACTAATACAATGAAACCCCTTAAAAAAATCAACTATCATATTTAATGATGGCAGGATCGTGTCTAGGACTTCAGAAGAGCTATCATGGGTTGTGTAATGACTGTCATTAGAGTCATTTAGAAATCTTTTACCAAAATAAGGATTGTCGTATAAAAGCAAAGTTTGGGCACTGGAATTTGTTAAAACTATCTGAGTGGGAGCTTGGAAAAACTTAAATTTTCCTACTATTTCCAGAACTTTTTTCATTTTCTTTATAATAACAGCATTATCTATGGCTTTCTCTAAGAGCGTGTTGACTTTTTCAATCGAGTGGCACCGCAAACCTAATTGGGAAATATCTTCGCCAGCAATCATTTCTATAATTGTATAAATATTCTTGTGAGCGTTAGATGTATCTTTAAAGGGAAGAATAGCTATATAAGCCATAGGTAATAAACTTTCGTCATTATCCACTCTAAAGGTGAATACCGTCCGGCGACACCCAATTTCTACACCAGGGGGTTGTTGCAGTTCAGGGTATTCCTGGGAAATTTGGTAATAAGCACCAGCAATAGCAAAATTCGCTTCGTGATCCAGAGGTCTATCTACGATAATTCGGATGGTTGGTGGAGTTTCGTTAAAAAAGTCACTAGAGTCCAGGGAAGTGAAATTGTGTATAATCGACTGGTCTCCTGCAGGGCTAAGATCCACCCACTCGCAAATAATGCCTTCAGTTTTTAATCCAAATCTTGAAGTGGCGTAAAGTTTTGTCCCGGTTAAAACTGCCCCTGTCAGGTCAGCGCCAACCCACTCCACCTTGATTAATTTTGCATGGGTTAAATCGGTGTGAATCAGACTTGCATTAGTTAAATTAGCATAACTTAAATCTGCACCAATTAAATTAGCCCCACTTAGTTTTGCTCCTGACAAATCTGCCCATCGGAGATTAGCTCGACTTAAATCTGCCCATCGGAGATTAGCTCCACTTAAATTAGCCCCACTCAAATTAGCTTGACTGAAATTCGCTTGTTTGAGTTCTGCATCGCGGAAATTAGCCCCACTCAAATCAGCACGAGTTAAGTCAGTCCCTTTTAAGTTTGCCAGTTCTAGATTAGCCCCTGTGAGGAAGGCATCCCTAAAATTTGCCTCACTCAAATTTGCCTCTCGGAGTACAGCATGTCTTAAAGCAGCTTCCCGCAAATCCGCACCTTTGAGATTTGCCTTCATTAAATCAGCATGACTGAGATTGGCACGAATTAATTCACTGCGAATCATGGAAGCACCCTTCAGTTCGGCATTGCTTAAATCTGCCCGAATCAAATTTGCTACATTGAGAATAGCGCCTTTTAAGTTCGCTTTCTTTAAGTTAGCGCCTCTTAATCTAGCAACATTCAGCTTGGCATAACTCAAGTTAGCTTCAACTAAATTTGCACCACTGAGGTTGACAACACTCAAGTTAGCTTTGGTAAGATGAGCACCACTGAGTTTTGCGCCACTCAGGTTAGCTTCACGAAGGTCAATTCCGTAAAAATCTCTGATACCTGATGCATATTTGTCTAAAAATTCCTCTACATTCATGGAAGCTACCCCTGATATGCCAACTTCAAAAGTTGGTACAGTATGGAGAAAATCTTGAAAAAATGGAGTCTCCAAATCACAAAAAAGTACATTGGTACACATAAAGTGAACTAGTGAGGATAGTCATTAGTCATTAGTCATCAGTCATTTGTGAAGAACAAAGGACAAAGGACAAATAACAAATGACAGTTAACATACTTACGTTTATTGGCACACAGTTACTTAGATGAACATTGGTATTCTAGGACTTGGATTAATTGGCGGTTCTTTGGGCTTGGATTTGCGATCGCAAGGGCATCATGTCTTGGGAGTGAGTCGCCGGGAATCAACCTGTCAGAGGGCAATAACCCTTGGCAGTGTAGATGTTGCCTCAGTAGACATGAGCTTGCTTTCAGCAGCAGAGGTAGTATTTATTTGTACACCTCTAGGGCATATTATTCCCACATTTGAGCAGCTAATTGCTCATCTCCCTGCAAATACAGTTGTAACTGATGTTGGTTCCGTAAAAACACCGATAGTGGAGGCAATTGCGCCACGTTGGGAAAATTTTGTAGGCGGACACCCAATGGCGGGGAAAACTGAAACTGGTATAGAAGCGGCTTTGCGGAATTTGTTTTTAGATAAGCCTTATGTCCTGACCCCTCTACCAACAACACCGACTGCTGCCATAACTGTTGTGGAGAAGATAGTCGAGGAACTGGGATCTAATATTTATACTTGTTCGCCAGAAGAACACGACCAAGCAGTGAGCTGGATTTCGCACTTACCCGTAATGGTTAGTTCCTCATTGATTGCTGCTTGTATGAGTGAAACAGATCCAAGAGTTTTAGAATTAGCCCAAAAGTTTGCTAGTTCTGGCTTTAAAGATACAAGCCGCGTGGGTGGTGGAAATTCAGAATTAGGGCTGATGATGGCACAGTACAATCGACAGCAGTTATTGCGATCGCTCTTACAATATCGTGACAATCTAGACAAAACGATTCACTTAATCGAGCAAGAAGATTGGGCTGCTTTAGAACAGCAACTACACTCAACCAACAAAGCAAGATCCAAGTTTGTTAAGCAGTAGGTTGGGGAGCCACTGCGTTGTGGGGGTTCCCCCCATTGAAGCAAGTGGCGTTTGAGGAACGAAACCCAACAATCTTGCACCTTCTTTGTGGGAGGAGGTGTGCGGCATAGCCCTACCTACGATCGGGATCAGCTTTTTGGGCTTTGATTTTTGCAATAAGGTGATGGTGCAAGATATAAGGAGCGATCAAAATTTTTTGAAAAAAATTGAATCGTGTAAAGCTAACTGTAATTTCATTTGACTGATGATTTCTTTTAATACATGAGTCAACATATTAATATTAGCGATCGCTTGACTGGGGTTACCTTCACTAATGGCTAGTATTTCCTCTGTTAGCTCAATTTGTTGGTCTTTGAGTATAGAAACAACTTCCTCATGAGTTAACCGAGAAAAGGGTACGATTTGACACCTACTCTTGATAGTACGAAAAGGCTAATCCTCCCCTGTACATTTACCTAAAGGTAGAAAATTTTCGCTATTACAAACGGGTTTGCCATATCAAAAATCAAATTTTCTACACCCCAAGCGCAAAGTTCTACTGAAGAAAGACATGAAAAATACCCTTTGCGGTAGTCGAGGAGAAGGATGGTTTCTTAGATAAGATTCCATTATAAACGATCCTATAAAAGGAGCACATTTCTTGATTCCGTAGCTAAGCACAATTGCTACCTATTCTCAAACAGCACGCAAAATGAAAGATGAAGACAAAACAAAAGACCAACTCATAGCTGAATTAGTGGCGTTGCGCCAACAAATTGCTGTTCTTGAAGCGTCAGAAGCTGAACACAAGGAGACTTTAACGGCGCTTAAAGAAAGTGAAGAGCACTTCCGCTTGGCAGTAGAAGATGTTCGGGACTACGCAATTTTTATGCTAGATACATCCGGTCATAATATTAGTTGGAATGCGGGTGTAGAACGCATTTTAGGCTACTCGGAAGTAGAGTTTATCGGTCAGCATAGCTCCCGCATTTTTACACGGGAAGATATTGAGGATGGGATACCAGAACAAGAGATGAGGACGGCAGAGACTGAAGGTCGGGCGGTGGACGAGCGCTGGCATATCCGCAAGGATAGTACTCGTTTCTGGGCTTCTGGAATTATGACAGCTTTACGGGATAAAACTGGCAAGTTAAAAGGCTTTACAAAGGTGATGCGGGACTTTACCGACCGCAAGCAGGCTGAGGAAGAACGCGCTCAGTTTCTGGAACGCGAGCAAAAAGCGAAATGGGAGATGGAAACAACCTTAGCAAAGCTCCAGAAGAGCGAAGCACGTTTTAGGCGTTTTGCCAAGTCTGGAATGGTTGGTGTCATTTTCTCGGATGTTAAGGGCAATATTGCAGATGCTAACGAAGCCTTTCTCAAAATGGTGGGTTATACAAGGGAGGACTTGCTTTCTGGTAAGCTGAGTTGGTACAAAATGACACCAGAGGAGTATCTTCACCGAGATTCACAAGCTATTAAAGAACTCAGAGAATCTGGAGTTTGTACTCCTTTTGAGAAAGAGTACATTCGCAAAGATGGCAGCCGCGTTCCCATTGTACTTGGTGCTGCTTTGTTGGAGGGGTCTCAGGATAATGCTGTGTGCTTCGTCCTTGACATCACTCGACGGAAATGGGCGGAGTCATCACTCCAAACAGCATTAAGCCGTTTGCACCGCCAGTTGCAGTTTACTAAAGCCATTACGAGTAGCTTGGGTGAAGGAGTTTATGCGATCGACAACACTGGATGTGTCACCTTCTTGAACGCTGCTGCCGAGCAAATCTTGGGCTGGATTGAAGCAGAAATCTTGGGGAAAAATATGCACAATACAATTCACTTTCAACACGCAGATGGTTCCCCAATTCTTTGGGAGGATTGTCAGGTGATGACAGTTTTGCAATCAGGCAAGATTGTGAGGAACGAGCTAGATGTGTTTACACGTAAGGATGGAACTATTTTCCCCGTTGCGTATACTGCTTCGCCTATAGTTGTAGATGGTCAAATCATCGGTGCAGTGATTGTCTTTCAAGATATCACAGAACGCAAACGGGTTGAACAAGAACACACCCAACTTTTGGCAAGGGAACAGGCTGCACGTAACGAGGCTGAAAAAGCCAGTCGTCTTAAGGATGAATTTTTGGCAACGGTTTCTCACGAACTGCGTACTCCCCTTAACGCCATACTTGGATGGGTACAACTGCTGCGTCGGGGTAAATTAAATGAAGCAGCCGTGACACGTGCTTTGGAAACTATCGAGCGTAATGCTAGGTTACAAAACCAAATCGTTGAAGATATTCTTGATGTTTCGCGTATTATCAGGGGCAAGCTGCATCTTCAAATTCGCCCTGTTAAACTTATACCCGTGATTGACGATGCTCTTGATGCGGTGCGTTTAGCAGCCGAAGCAAAAGGTATTGAACTGACATCTATACTTGAATCCGAAGCAGGTCCGGTTGCAGGTGATTCAGACCGATTGCAACAAGTCGTTTGGAATCTGCTGTCTAACGCCATCAAATTTACTCCGAAAGGTGGTTGTGTTAGTATCCAATTACAACGCGTCAATTCTGATGCCGTTATTACAGTCAGCGATACGGGACAGGGTATCAGCGCTGAATTTCTACCCTACATCTTCGATCGCTTTAGTCAAGCCGATGCTACTACGGTGCGATCGCACAGCGGTCTGGGGCTGGGACTTGCGATTGTGCGTCACTTGGTGGAACTGCACGGTGGAACTGTTGTAGCAAGTAGTCCCGGCGTGGGAAAGGGGGCAACGTTTACAGTTCATCTGCCAGTTATGAATATACTTGCAATAGAGGCAAATCATAAGTCACAGGTGCATCTCACACAAGAGAGTGACGTGCTGTTAAACGGTGAGTTAATCCTTGATGGCTTGCACATACTAGTTGTAGATGACGAAGCTGATGCCCGTGAGATGCTCACTGTGATGCTCCAACAGTCAGGAGCAAAGGTGAAGACAGCTGGCTCGGTTGGGGAAGCGATGAGTTTACTTGAGCGCTTAACGCCGGATGTCCTGGTGAGCGATCTTGGAATGCCAGTGGAAGATGGCTACACCCTAATCCGACAGGTTCGGGAGCGCTTGAGCGATCGCTTAGGACAGATTCCTGCTCTGGCTTTGACGGCATACGCTAGAGCCGAAGACCGCACGCTGGCAATTTCTGCTGGTTTTCAGATGCACCTACCCAAGCCGGTTCAGCCTCAGCAGTTGGTGACTGCAATCGCAAACCTGGCTGGAAAAACCAGCAATGTGTAAAAAGTTTCAAAAATTCCTTGGAAAACAGTTGGCAACAACTAAGGTAAGTAGGCAACAATAAATAGCTGGGGGAAAGGAACACCACCCTTAAAGACAAAGTCGCTTATGAGCTGCCACCCTCTACGAGTAAAGTACTGTTCGCGAAATGATAGTCTTGCTGCTGGATAGAGTTGTCTCCAGAGGAGAAGATCGGAACGATTTAAAAACCAATCATCACAAAGATATTCCTCTACCAAAAATCCTGCTTTCTTTAATAGGTTCAATATCTGCTCCTGGCTAAATGCATGGAGGTGATAGCGGTCTATATGGCGGGTTTCGCCTAGTGGTACTGAGAGGAAAAATTTACCTTCGCGAACCAAAAGCTTATGAATGCGCTTCAGAAAATTGGCAGGATGTTTGAGGTGTTCTATTGTCTCGAAAGAAACAACAACATCGAACTGATTCGACCACTCGAATTCCTCAGCATTGGCGCAGGTAAAATCAACATTAGGGGTTTGATAGTTTTTCCTGGCATATTCCACGGTCTTCGGACATACATCAACCCCCACAACGATGTTTGCGCCAGCAACACCAAGCATTTGGCTGCCGTATCCACTACCGCATGCAATATCAAGAACGTTTTTCCCTTTTACATAACGTGCTGCAGTCTGGTAGCGTTTGAGATGCAACTCAGCTATCCTTTGACTTGCTGGATCGTTAGCTATCTGTTTGGGGATAAAACGTTCCCATGTAACACTCAGATCTTGTAAGCCCTCATTCAACTCAACAACAGAGGTACGAGTGTTTGATTGCTCTTTAAGAATGTTGTTGCTGTCTCTCATCAGCTAGCACCCTCATTATTTATTCAAAAAAAATCCTTGAATTAAGTAAGTGAACAGAAATCAATAGAACTGTGTTATAAAATGTTAACCGAACCGAAATCCTTACCAATGACCAATGACAAAGGACTAAGGACAGTCTTCATGAATTAACTTTATTTGTGTCACCTTACTTAACTTGGTTATCCTCCCCTTAAATCTCAAATTTCTTAAATGCTAATGTTACATTGTGACCCCCAAAACCAAAGGAATTAGAAAGAGCAACTTCCACCTTTTTAGTTCGGCTTATATGGGGAACATAATCTAAATCGCAGTTAGAGTCTGGATTGTCCAGATTGATTGTTGGTGGAATTGTGTTTGTGGCTGTTGCCATAACTGTTGCCACAGCTTCAATGCCCCCAGAACCGCCCAACAAATGACCTGTCATAGATTTGGTGGAGCTGATGGCGACATGAAAAGCTTGTTGTCCTAAAGCTTGTTTTATGGCTAAAGTTTCATTGACATCGTTGGCAGGGGTACTTGTACCGTGAGCATTGATGTAACTGACTTGATTGGGAAACAAACCAGCATCTTTTAATGCCAGTTCCATAGCTCTAGCAGCCTCTGAACCTCCACTCAAGGGAGCCGTCATGTGATAGGCATCGCACGTCAGACCATAGCCAACGATTTCTGCATAAATGCGAGCCCGACGGGATAGTGCGTGCTCTAGCTCCTCTAATAATAAAATTCCCGCTCCTTCTCCCATGACAAAGCCATCGCGATCGCGATCGAAAGGACGAGAAGCGCGAGTGGGTTCGCAATTGCGAGTTGACAAAGCTCTAGCAGACGCAAATCCAGCCATAGATAAAGGAGTGACTGTAGCTTCTGTACCACCGCAAATAACTGCAGAGGCGTAACCGCGTTGAATCAAACGAAATGCTTCTCCTATAGCGTTGGAACCCGCAGCACAGGCAGTAACCGTACAAAAATTAGGTCCCCTAGCCCCCGTATGTATTGCTGTCAGCCCACTAGCCATATTGGCAATCATCATTGGAACCATAAAAGGGCTGCATCGGTCAGGTCCTTTTGTGAGGTAAATTTCCTGTTGGGTTTCCAGAACCTTTATCCCACCAATACCAGTGCCAATGACTACACCAACTTGGCTGGCATTACTCTCATTGATTTCAATTCCCGCATCTGCGATCGCCTGCTGACTGGCACAAACAGCAAACTGAGCAAAGCGATCCATCCGCTTCGCTTCCTTGCGGTCTAAATAATCACAAGGGTCAAAATTCTTAACTTCTCCTGCAATTTGACAACTCAAACGCGAAGCATCAAACAAAGTAATCGGTCCAATCCCACTGCGTCCTTGGAGGAGACCTTGCCAGTATTCTGGTACTGTATTTCCCAAAGGCGTAATGGCTCCCAAACCCGTGACTACCACTCGCTTTAATTCAACTGACATTTATCTCAACTCCAAGCTCAAATTTTGGTTAGACTTGTTAAATTTTGGGAAACTCGACTCATATCATGTTCGGTTAAACACTTGTAATAAAAATACCCCTCCCTAACCCTCCCCTTAATAAGGGGAGGGTGCCGTTACAGCCATATTGTAGGTTTTAGAAAGAGTATGAAACTCAACCCCAATTTCTTTGGCTGCGGGAATTTCTAACAAACTCGTTGGTTGATAACCATCAAAAGCTAGCTCGGCATAACACAAGTCATGGACGAGTAAAATCTCGTGTTTGCGAGCAAAAGCGACAATTTCTGTAAAAAATTCTCGAGGAGCAGTTGCTGCCGTGGGATTGCTGGGATAATTAAAGTAGAGAATCTTTGCTCGTTCAGCCACATCATCGGGAATTGCCGCTAAATCAATCAACCAGTTGTTCTCGGGTTTGAGAATTAAGCTGTGAATTGTTCCTCCAGCAATCACTGGACCTCGAAAATGGGCAGGGTAGGCAGGGGAGGGAACTAAAACCAAATCACCGGGATTGATGTAGGCTATGGCAAGATGCCCCAATCCTTCTTTAGAGCCCAGTAACGGTAATGCTTCGCTATCTGGATCTAAATCAACTCCATAACGTCGCTGATACCAGTTAGTAATAGCACGACGAAAACTTGCTGTTCCTTCAAAAGGAGGATAACCGTGATTTGCCGAATTTTGCAAAGCTGCGATCGCGGCTTCTACCACTGGTTGGGGTGTTGCGCCATCTGGGTTCCCCATACCCAAATCAATTAAATCCAGTCCTTGTTCGCGAGCCTTAGCCTTGAGTTCATCTAGACGGGCAAATACATAGGGCGGTAATTTCTGTACGCGTTCGGCTGGGACAATCCAATCTAATGTCATCGAGAAAATTATGAATTATGAATTATGAATTATATGACGAGAGAATAACCAATCACCAAAAGACTCTGATGAGAAGCCACTGCCTTGCAGCGACTTCTTATCATTACATAATGCTGAACCTTACTGAACTTCTTCCGCAGTTGGCGTCAAACTTAAAGGGGCGCGGTTTCCTTCTACTGGTGCAGTGGTAGACACCATTGCTGCCATCAATTGTTCTAGCGCGACCTTAAAAGGTAGTCTGTGGATATCGGAATTTGCCGCCAAAGCTATTTCAGCTGCTGTTTGCAACTGTGCCAGTGTGATGTTCCCCAATCCCAAATCATTTAATTTTTGCGGTAATCCAATCTCTGCATAAAACTTCAACAGCTGTTGTCGTGCAGCGACTGCAAGTTGATTGCCTTGGAGCATTTCTTCCAAACGCAGTTGCACCAAAATACCGTAGGCAACTTTTTCACCGTGAATGCTGCTTCCTTTTGAAATGTGGGTCAAACCGTTATGTACGGCATGGGCAGCTACGGTACGGCATTGTGCTCCTCCAAGTCCCCCAATCACACCAGCAAGCAGGACTGTAGCGTCTACAACTTCTCTCCAAGCCTCGCCGCCGGGATGCTTCAAGGCAGTGGCTGATTTTTGAAAGAGGATATCCCGTAACACTCTTGCTTGTTGCACCGCCGCAATAATCAAAGTTTGTTCCGAATGCCCGCTGCTGACAGAGGCTTCATACCACTTTGCCAGCGCATCCCCAATGCCTGCTACAAGTGTACGTTGGGGGGCAGTTTGAACTAGGTCGTAATCAAGTACGAGTAAATCGGGACAACGCGCTAGTGCTACATCGTAGAGAAAAGCCCCATTGTCGGAATACACGTTTGATAAAGCTGTCCAAGCAGCACAGGTGGCAGCTGAAGTAGGAATTGTGACTGCTGGTAGCTGCAATTGGTGAGCCAGTAATTTAGCTGTATCCAATGCCTTACCGCCGCCTACACCAATAATGACATCCGCCTTGTGTTCTTTTGCGGCTTTTTGTAGGGATTTCAGGCTGGCTTCACTACAATCTGGGGTATAATGAGCAGAGGCAAAATGAAACTTTTTCTGTTCCAGTAGTGGTTGCAAGTGGGGTTCAGATACTTTGAGGGAGCGATCGCCTCCGACAATTAAGGGACGGCTTCCCAATAGAGCGATAGTTTCGCCTGCCTGAGCCAAAATTTTCGAGCCTCGGATGACTTTTGCTGGCGCTACAGTAAGGGCGAGGATAGAGCTAGAGGTTGGAGTAGACAACTTTTCCGTCGGTTGATTCAACATATAACTAATTACGACAGTAGCACTTCTAGATACTTAAGTTAAGGGGACAGTGCTTCAGTGCCCAATAACTTGATGATTTTCAATTTAGCTTTCTATAAATATTTAATTTTCGATTTATATATTAACAAAAACTAAAATAGGTATTACAAAATACAAAAAAAATGTAGAAATGTATGCGATCGCCGCTCTTGCGTGCCGCAGGCTAGACAGCGCTACTACGAGCCATATCCATAGATTTTACGTTTTTTTATATACTCGCCGACTTACTTAGCATCAAATTTTGGGCGTTTTGAACAAACATATGAATTTTAAAATTCCCATTGATGTAGAGACGCTTCAAACAGCGCGTCTCTACAGGTTTAAGCGTTCGATTGGGGTAACAACGCAAATTTGTCTTGGTAAATCTCGACCGCCATGTTCTGGTCTTCACGCTTGGCAAGCGATCTCTTTACCTGGCCTAAATAAGCTGGTATAGAGACCCCTGGTTCTGGGTGTAAAATAGTTCGTGCTCTAATAGTCAACTGGTTATCACTTAATGCCCCCAGACGACCATAGGAGTACAAATCGCTTGCTGCTTGACGGAGAGTTGCTTCTAATTCTGTGGGGGTAATACTTGGTGGGATTGCAATCACTGCTTGTGGTCCCCCATTATCATAGACGAGACTGTAGTGAATTGCACCAGGAATGACAGTACGAGTTAACGGCGTCAACGAGAGAGCAAATAACCCAGTCGTAAGCACTAGCATAAAACCAGTTACACCCACTAGCCGAAAGCGGAGTCCCCATTTCAGAATAAAACCTAAAATTGCCAGTCCAGCAAATGCCAATGTTGCAATACCAGACCATTGGGTGTATTGAAGAAAATCATCTGTTGTGAACATAAGACGTTGGCTACCTAGGTGTCCTCTTCAATTTTCTACTAATACACGAATTTTGTTAGTAGTTAATGATGAGTTGTTAGTGGTGAAAGTGCCAATCTATACATACAACCACTTAAAAATAAATAAGGGCATCTACAAAAGATGCCCATCATGCAGGAAAACGCCAGAAAGGAGTATCCCTACATTTTCCCAACAATCAGCAACAGTGACTAACGTGGAATTAGTCACACACGAGCACAGACGTGTATATAGTTATATTATTTACTAATGCATAAATTGACATCAGTATATATACTGGAAAACTAAGGCTGTGGCTGCTTAGCGTCTATAGGGCTGTTTTGTTTGCTATAGCGGTATACAACACCGGAAAGAGCAGATAAAAACAACCAGGAAATAACACTTAATCGAAAATCAAATAGACTGACATCTACGGTATTGAATAGTACCCAGCCTGTGAATGCAACAAGGTAACTAAACAATATTGTTTTGTCTTTAGCTTCTAAATATTCTGAATTTCGCAAAAGTTGGAAACCACCAACGAATATCCAGCACAGTAAACCGCAGAAAACAAGTGTGGCGGGTACACCTGTCTCTGCAAGCAGCATCAAGAACAAGTTATGAGGATGTCCCAACCAAATGTTCATTTTTGCTTCATAAAGTAAAGTAAAATTGCGTAAACCCCAACCAGTCCAAGGACGGTCTTGAGTCATAGACAAAGCAAATTGCCATTGGGTTGCGCGGAGTAAAGCTACTGGTCTATCTGGATACAACTGGTCATTCAACCGTGCCCAAAAGAATGCAGGAACAAACTTACGGAACAATTGAGCAACAGGTGTTGGAGCAAAAGCGGCTACAAGTACGCTAGCCGCTATACCCATAACACCAGCTACAATAATGCGCCAACCCTGATACAGTGCATAAGCTAAGCAGGCGAAAAGCGCAATTGCCCAAGCATTCCGCGAGTTAGTCAAAATTAATGCCAGGAAATTTAGAGCGCTCGCCCCTGTGAGGAAGAGGAGGGAGTGAGGGAGAGAGGGAGAAAGTTTTACCTTGTCCTCCTTGTCTACCTTGTCTCTTTGTGTACTTTGTCTCCTTGTCCTCAACTGCTGATAGCTTTCTACCCACAATCCTAGTTGTAGGATGAAAACAATCATCAGATATCCAGCTAAGCTGTTGGCATACATAAATATGGAAGACATTCGACCTGGGGGTTCTCCTCCAGGTGCGATCGCCCAACCCAAAACACCTATCCAACCTTGCTCTGGTGTTGTCCATCCTAAAAACAACTGTCCCAGCCCAAGAATTATGACTGGCACAGAGGTTATTGTCAGAATCCAAGACAGTTGCCGTAATTGAGCTATGGTCTGAATCAAAGCACTGCTGGCGGCAAAAACGAGAAAGTAAGGTATGAGATTAAATAAGCCTAAGAAAGCAGCAGTTTTATCATAGGCAAAGCTCGCGCTAATGATTAGCAAAACACTCAGGAGTGCAAACCCCCTGTTGAGGGGGCGGTTAATTATTGAGCGGTAATGTTGCAACCAAGTTCTCAGTAGAACCAAAACGATCCCTATAGCCCCAAACAGGGGGCACAGTGGGAAGATAGCGATTCCTAGTTGAGCGTATTTCCAAGGTGCGAGCAAACCATAGTTAAGGTAGCGAAAAACGCTCTTCACACGAACTCCCAACATTCAGTACGAGTGAGGCGAATTTGAGCTAGTGTGAATATAGTTGGTATAATTCTGCCATAGTTAGTAGCGATTGTTCTCCATCCTAAGTCTGCAAAAAACCAAGCCCACATCATGGGTCCTAAAAAGGAAAACATACTACGAACTACACTATAACGAGCTGCACTTACAGCCATACCTTGTTTTGCCATCTGTAAAGTGACATAACTCTGAAACTGGTTAGCTGCGGCTCCGGAACCCTTCAACACGGTTTGTTTGGTAACTTCATAGGTAGCAAAGTGCATTGCAAATTGACGGGCAAATTGTTTCAGCAGCAGTGGCTGGATAACGGTGGTAACAGCTAAGGCACTTCCACCTTTAAAAAGGAGCCCTATAGGGTCTTGCTGCAATGAAAGCGGTAGGGGTTGATTGGGTTGTGATTTGGCTAGCTGACGCTGAACCTTTACTGTCAATTTTTGCTTGTCTTTTTCCGGTAATTTTTTCCACACGTGTCCAAGCAGATACAAAAATATCTCTGATTCTAAATCGACAGTCGTCAGTGTATCCAAATAAGGTATTTTTAAATACTTGCATACTTGAATCAGCACTTGCCTGTAAGTAAGCTGACGGGTACGCCCTCGCAAGACCGTCAGCCCATCGGCAGCCAAAAAGCGAAAGCGTTGCTCTAGGGAATCTATCCAAGCTTGACGACCTTTACTTTGCACTTCTATGGGCTCAGGTGTATGAACGTAGTCTAGAGGATTAAACTTACGACTAAAAAGAATTGCCGTCAAATCCTTTAATTCCTCTTCTGTTGCCAGCTCTAGCGCCGCCCTTAGTTCGTCCAATTTCCCTTCCTCCTGCCATACAGCTTTTATGTACCTTATTCTACTATTAGGATCTGGGACTCATGAGTTATCTTTGGATCGTTTGGTGTCATTTGTCCTTGGTTAGTTGTCCTTTGTCCTAGATAATTTCTAATGACCAATGACTATTGACTCATTGGTCATTGGTCATTTGTCATTGGTCATTTGTCATTAGCCTCCCTCACTCCCTCACTTCCTCCCTCACTCCCTCACTCCCTCACTCCCTCACTCCCTCACTCCCCCCCTACACTGTGCTGGCAAAAATCACTAGGATGGAGACTGGGGTCTATAAAAATTTATAATCCAAAATCTAAATCAAAAATACGAAATTGATATGACTTCGACATTACCCTCCCCAGAACCGCATCATAGTAGCCATTCGCCCCAAAGTGACATTCCTTCTTCCAACTGGGAAGAAGAACTCAACAGTGCCATTTTCACCTTTGACGATATTCAGGCGGAACTGAACTACAAACAAGCACAAACAACACTGCAAAATTTGGTAGCCCATCTTGACCTTAGACCTGAGGAAAAAGAAGGGCTGGAGATGGAAATTGCCGATTTGGAAACCATGTTGGGAAAATTGGAACGCATGGTAGTGCAAATAGCTGCTTTTGGGATGGTAGGACGGGGTAAATCCTCTCTCCTCAACGCATTGGTAGGGCAAGCAGTATTTGAAACAGGACCGTTACACGGGGTAACTCGCACGGCTCAAACAGCAAGCTGGAGTATGACTTCCGAGGCAATTGGCAGCACAGAACACGCTTTGCGAGTGACTTTACCAGGGGTGGGTCAATCTCAGGTGGAATTAATTGACACCCCCGGTTTAGATGAAGTTGATGGTGAAACCCGCGCTGCACTGGCAGAAAAGATCGCAAAACAGGCAGATTTAATTCTGTTTGTGATTTCTGGTGACATGACCAAAGTCGAACACGAAGCCCTGTCTCAGTTGCGAGAGATTGGTAAGCCTATTTTGCTGGTGTTTAACAAAGTAGACCAGTATCCACAAGCAGACCGAATGGCAATTTATCAGAAAATTCGGGATGAGAGAGTCAGAGAGTTACTTTCACCTGATGAAATTGTTATGGCAGCAGCATCCCCATTGATAAGGACGATGGTTCGTCGCCCCGATGGAACACAGGGTATCCAGTTACGTTCGGGAACTGCTCAAGTTGAAGACCTCAAGCTGAAAATTTTAGAAATTCTGCACCGTGAGGGGAAAGCCTTAGTCGCCCTCAACACAATGATTTATGCTGATAATATTAATGAGCAATTGGTGCAGCGCAAGCTGACGATTCGGGATAATGCTGCCAATCAACTGATTTGGAAGTCAGTCATGACAAAAGCGATCGCCATTGCTCTCAATCCCGTAACGGTAGTCGATTTTCTCAGTGGTGCGGCGATCGACATTGCTCTGATTGTAGGGTTATCAAAACTATACAGCATTCCCATGACAGAAACAGGAGCCGTAAACTTGTTAAAGCAAATTGCTCTTGGGATGGGTGGCATCACGGCAAGCGAATTACTAGCAAACCTTGGTTTAAGTTCTCTCAAAACTCTACTTGGTCTGTCTGCACCTGCGACAGGTGGTTTTTCCCTGGGTCCGTATTTATCGGTAGCACTCACTCAAGCTAGCGTTGCTGGTGTTTCTTCCTATGCTATAGGGCAAGTGACCAAAGCGTATTTAGCAAATGGGGCGTCATGGGGACCCAATGGGCCTAAAGCTGTGATTGGTAAAATTTTGGCAGACCTTGATGAAAGTTCAATTCTTAACCGAATTAAGGATGAATTACGCAATAAGGTAAAGGTTTACTAAAATACCATAAATACGCAATTCGCGTTCTGATAGGAGTATCCGTCCGTGCAGCCAGATTTATTAGGCTTGGAAATTAGCAAGGGAGAGCTAAGACGTTTGATTGGGTCAGACCCAGATGATGTTTTTCGACCTTCCATTATGAAAAATCGCGAGAAGCGATTAAGTTTTCTCATCAATGAAATGGTTGTAGCACTAGCACTGACACCTATTATTGTTGGTGCTATTTATGCTTTTATTATTTTGCCAATCTTAGGTTCTTCTATTCTTTTCGGTCTTATCTTATTAATTCTAGTGCCAGTTGCTGTGGTTGTTACCCGTTGGGTATGGCGGCGTTTCACCAGTCAAAAAACACTAACAACACTTTTAGATGAAGTTGATAAATATCATTCTGTTATCAAAGCAATAGATATTCACGACCAACTTACAACATCGGGAAATGACAGCAGCCTCAACGATAGAGAGAAAGTTATCGCTGCTTTACAACTGATTCGGGAAGATTTAGTCCGAGCTTTGAAAACTGAACGAATTTTGCGAGATAATAAAAAACTGCTTGCTAATAACCAAGAGTTATTTGTCACTAACGTAGAGACCTTGCACGCAACGTCTTTACAAATTAGCTCTCAAGCTGGCGAATACGCTCAAATCCTAAATCAATCATTGCAGATTGCCATTGATGTGCAAGCAGAGATAAGAAAATTGCAGTCTCCCCCGTAACACAAAGATGAGCACCAAACCAAAAATAATTGTCCTGGATGACGACCCCACAGGTTCTCAAACAGTCCACAGTTGCTTGCTGCTAATGCGTTGGGATGTGGATACCTTACGCTTGGGGTTGCAGGATGATTCACCGATCTTCTTTGTGCTAACTAACACAAGGGCGCTTCCTCCAGATAAAGCAGCATCTGTCACCAAAGAAGTTTGTCGTAACCTCAAGCAGGCAATAGAAGCTGAAGGAATTCACGATTTTCTTGTCGTCAGCCGTTCTGATTCTACCTTGCGGGGACATTACCCGATTGAAACCGATGCGATCGCACAAGAACTCGGTCCGTTTGATGCTCATTTTCTTGTACCGGCATTTTTTGAGGGTGGGCGTATTACTCGTGATAGCGTGCATTACTTGATAATTGATGGTGTTCCAACCCCAGTACATGAAACTGAGTTTGCCCGTGATTCAGTCTTTGGCTACCATCACAGTTATTTGCCAAAGTATGTGGAAGAAAAAACCCAAGGACGCATCAGTGCTGATTCTGTAGAGCGATTTTTACTAGCGGATATTCGTACTGGAAGTTGGGAACGCTTAAAGAAACTTAATAACAATCAGTGTGCTGTTGTGGATGGAGAAACTCAAGCAGACCTCAACAGCTTTGCACAAGACGTTCTAGCCGCCGCCAGTGAGGGAAAGCGATTTTTGTTTCGCAGCGCTGCCAGCATCTTAACAGCTTTAGCAGCATTGCCGCCCCAACCCATTGCTGCAGAAAACATGGCACAGTATGTTAGAGGAGGTAAACCTGGTGCGGTGATAGTAGGTTCCCATGTTCGGAAGACAACCGAACAGCTGAAAATGCTATTGCAAGAAGAGGGAACAACTGGTATAGAAGTAGATGTTAAACAGTTGGTTGAGAAGAGCCCAAATGAATCTATTACACTTACACTACTAACCGAGGTGTTGGAAAGTGTCCGAACAGTACACGATGCTGGTAAAACACCAGTGATTTATACAAGTCGTACAGAACTGTCTTTTCAGGATGTAGAAACCAGATTGCAGTTTGGGATAAAGGTTTCAGGTTTATTGATGGATATTGTGCGGGGTCTACCATCAGATATCGGATTTTTAATTAGCAAGGGTGGCATTACTTCAAATGACGTTTTAAGTACTGGTTTGGCTTTGACCTCAGCCCGATTGCTCGGTCAAATCCTGGCTGGTTGTTCAATGGTAAAAACTCCATCAAATCACCCCCAGTTTCCCAATTTACCAGTGGTCTTATTTCCTGGAAATGTTGGCGATGCTCATGCTCTAGCCACTGTTTACCAAAGGTTAAGTAAAATGACTCAATCGTAAAGATTAACTTTTAATAAAATTTTTGCCAAAAGCAACTCACCTACTATAGGTAATTGCAGGGTTTGGTACTTTGGTAACTTTTGCATGACGTCTAATTCTGCTTTACCAAATTTACAATCAACAAAAGCCTTGACTGATGTAGAGGCTGTTTCTGCCCTATCTGATGTAAAGTCGATGTCTAGCTACTCTAATGCAGATGAAAATCCCGTCCTCCCAGAATCTGAAGTAAAATCTGTTCTCGTTTATTTAAAGTCAAACCCCATTGTTGATGCGGAGTTAAATTCTGTGGTTTCCGATGAAAACTCTCATCCTGCCGATGTAAATGCGGAATTAAATTCTATTGTTTCTCATCAAGACTCACCACAACAGGTTGTGAATGCGGAGTTAACTTCTGTGGCTTTCGATGTAGAACCAAATGCAGTCGTTCCTGAGATAGAGTCACATCTTTCACTTTCCACTGTGGAGTCAAATTTTGTCGTTCCCAGTGTAGAGTCAAATCCTGGCTCAGTTAATTTAGAATTGGATGGTTCACCTACCCTAGAAAATACGGTGGTGAATCAAAATATCCAAGTTCAGCTCAAAAGTGAGAAAGACAGACTCGTATTGGTTCTGCCAACAGAATCCCAAGCCTCTTCCTCAACATACAGCTGGTCGGATATTTGGCAACAAATGAAGTTGCGGCTTTTAGCTTGCGATCGCTCTTTCGCACCCAATACAAAAGTACACCTATTAGCACAAGACCGTTTGTTAGACGGGAGGCAACTCCAAGAACTGGCTGAGATTTTAAATCAATTCCAAGTTCATCTTAAGTCCGTAACTACGAGTCGTCGCCAAACTGCCATTGCAGCTGCAACCGCTGGCTATTCTGTAGAACAAGTACAGCCGCAAAAAACTCTTGCCTCCGAACCCAAACCTACCAAACCACCTTTAGCAGAACCTCTGTATTTAGAAAAAACATTGCGTTCTGGAGAGGAAATTCGCCATCCCGGTCATATTATTCTTTTAGGAGATTTAAATCCGGGTGGTAACGTAGTAGCAGATGGAGATATTCTAGTTTGGGGTCGTCTGCGTGGAATCGCTCATGCAGGTGCGAGTGGAAATCGAAATTGTATGATTATGGCTTTGCAAATGGAACCCACCCAACTGCGGATAGCTGATGCAGTGGCTAGGGCACCCGAAAAAACTCCGATGCAGTTTCATCCTGAGGTGGCTTACATCACTCCACAGGGAATTCGCATCGCTAGGGCAGCCGATTTTTCTAAAATATTATTAAGTAGATTGAATCAAAATCAGGATGAGGAATAAAAACAGGATCGAGGATAGAGTATCAAGCAAGCAGTAAGCTAGACTTAACTTCATACTTTATCCTTCATACTTTTTTGTTGTATATTCTTAATCACTAATCGCGCCAAGTTGCCTGCTTTACCTCCCACGAATAAAATCTGTGGGTTTCTAAGCGAGATATCTTATGACTCGAATTATTGTCGTTACCTCTGGCAAAGGAGGTGTGGGTAAAACCACGATAACAGCAAATCTAGGGATGGCGTTAGCCAAAATGGGGCGTCAAGTTGCTTTGGTTGACGCGGATTTTGGTCTGAGAAATTTGGATTTGCTACTGGGGCTGGAAAACCGTATAGTCTACACTGCGGTAGAAGTTTTGGCTAGAGAGTGTCGCCTGGAGCAAGCTTTAGTCAAAGATAAGAGGCAACCCAATCTAGTCCTGTTACCAGCAGCACAAAATCGCACCAAGGACGCGGTCACTCCCGACCAAATGAAGCTTTTGGTAAATGCGCTGGCACAAAAGTACGAATATGTTTTAATTGATAGCCCAGCAGGAATCGAAATGGGGTTTAAAAATGCGATATAAAATCAAATTATGAACCCCGTAGGTTGGGTTGAGGAACGAAACCCAACATAAAATCAAATTATGAACCCCGTAGGTTGGGTTGAGGAACGAAACCCAACATAAAATCAAATTATGAACCCCGTAGATTGGCTGTTATAATATCATAGACATCAATCGTTGCAACTCAACAAAAATATAGCAACAAACCGCGATCGCATTACCATAACATAAACCAAAACCGTCTCTTCAAAAACCAGATTTGGTAGAACCAATTCAGAGCTTAATTTAAAGTCTCAATAGGAACAAGTATGCAGTCTTCTTTAAGTGAAACGACTCATCAATGGCTAATAGCGAAAGGCTACGCTCATCAAGATTTAAATTGCCGGGGTGAGAATGGTGATACAGCATTAATGAAAGCGACCAGAGAAGGTATCGACTCAGTTGTGAGGGAACTGATTGATGCTGGTGCTGATGTGAATGCTAGAAACAATGACGGGAACAATGCCCTATGGTTTGCTTGTTTTGGCAATCATTATCAATTAATTGATGTGTTGCTAGCTGCCAATATTGATATTAACAACCAAAATGATAATGGTGCTACCGTGCTAATGTATGCAGCATCAGCAGGTAAGACAGAAGTCGCCCAGTTACTCCTTAAGCATAACCCCAATCTAGAGTTGAAGAACTTAGATGATTTTAAAGCAATAGACTTTGCAAGTAATGTAGACGTTTTAAGAATACTAAAAAATGCAAGCAGGCAAGAAAGTAGGTAAAAATTATCACGACGCTACAAAACATTCATACCTCTCCGTCCTGACTAATCCAAACTATGTGGATGCATCTACCCAACCTTCCGCGTTTAAATTGTATCCAAGGTTTTACAGGCGACTGGCACTGGATGTTCATAATCCGATTCATTCATTTATTTGGTTAACAAGTGCCATAACATTTGAGAAAAGTTATCAAGATGGTTCCTACAAGCTGCGAGTCAACCCATCAGCAGGGGCGCTTTATCCTAGCGAGGTTTATGTCCAAATTCGCGGAATAAAAGGGATAGTTGACGGGATATACCATCTAGAAGTTGCAAATAATTGTCTAACTCTTATTTATGAATTGATTGATGATGGATTAGAAAGTTATATTTCACCCAATAATAGTATCAACGGATTCATTTTTTTAATAAGTTGCGTTTATTATAGGTCTAGTTGGAAATATCAAGACAGGAGTGTGAGGTACTGCTTTCTGGATAGCGGTCATCATCTAGGTGCTATTGCAGCTTCAGCTTACTTTCACGATCGCGATATCCAACTCGTTTTTGATTTTGATAAACTCGCTCTCAATGCTGATTTGGGTTTTGAGAATAAAGAGTTTATCACAGCTTGCGCCATTTCTGGTGAGTTCCAAGCAAAAAAGGTCAGACGCCTCAGGCTGAAAGTTCCTTTTGTCTGCGGAACCGATTATTTTGAAGCCAATAAATTTATTGAAGATGGCTATATAGAAACTGCTTCGCAGGCAAGTTCTCAAAAGCAACTCGAGCATCCGCAGTTTAACTTTGACAAGGAAAGGTTTTTCCAAACTGTTCGGAACAGGCGTTCAATCAGGCGTTTTCACCAACAACCTATCTCTGCACATATTTTTTGTAGTATCTTGCAGGAAGTTGAAAAAGCAGTACCAACAGAAAATTTTGAGGAGATAGAAATTTACTCTGTGATTCACAAAGTAAAAGGCATATCGCCGGGGTTATATAACCGAAAGCGCCTGATTAAAGCAGGTCATTTTAGTGACAGGGTAGGATATTTGTGTGTGAATCAAGCCCTTGCCAAAGAGAGTGCTGTAACTTTGTTTTTTGTATCCGATTACAGGAATTATCAAACTGCGATGCAAATTGCTGGTTTTTTAGGACAAAGGGTATATTTATTCAGTAATTACTGGGGTGTTCAATGTAGTGGTATTGGCGCTTTCTATGATGATGAAACTAGGGATTTTCTAGAAACACAGAAAGACGTTCTTTACGCATTGGTAATTGGTATATAGATGGAGCAATCAAGGGACAAGGAAGATGAAGAGAAAGCATTTCTTTCACGAGGAAGATTCACACCCTATCCAATTAACATCGGCAGATATTATTTTACGCCAGCAACTGGAGTATTCTATTAGCAGATACTTTTATGAAGGGTGCGATCGCAACATTCAAGATTTACTATCTACTTGTAGATGGTATGTTACCTATTATGAAGCTGCTTTGACTTTAGTCATCGAATGTCCGGACCAAATCACCAACTGGCGTATCCTGCAAAAACTGGCGACGATGGCAGAATTACTGCACAAACTTATTACTAGTGCTAGAATTCGCGTTTGCCCGCCAAAAGGTCAGGGAATGCCCTTTGAAATGAGAGTCGATGAATTGTCTGTTTACCGAAATATGGCGTAGGGGCTGTTAATAGTTAATAGTTAGTAGTTAGTAGTTAGTAGCTACCACTAACCAATAACCACTAACTTAGTTAGAAATTGTAGCCAATGCCCAGTACAAGCCCTACGTCGGTATCGTCCAGAAAAGCTGCATTGACAGAACCGGTTAATGTAAATCGAGTTCCTAAAGGCACGTCCACACCACCAGAGAGGAGGAAACCAAAGTCCGCATCGTCACTCACTTCAATGGCTACACCAGCACCTATGTAAGGAGCGATACTAAATCCGCCAGCTGCCGGTCGCTGGGTAAGGTCGAAGGTGATGGGAACGAGAACGACAGGATCGTCTCCAATGACAGCAGAAGGTCGCACTGATAGAAATCGTGTGAGCCCAATTTTGCTGACAACTGCAAAGTTACCTTCAGCAAGGGCTGAATCACCACCCAAACCAATATTGCCACCAACCCCAATGTAACTAGAGACACCACGAGTTGCTCTTCCTGGGGTAATACCATCACCATCATTTTGCGGCTTTTGATTTAGACTGATATTGGGGGGCAAGAGAACTTGGTTAATAGGATAAATAACACCGTTGCTTGCTTTGATACCTGACTGAATTACGGTCGCATTGTTAACGGAAACTTGATTGGTACTGGTATTAACCTTGACGTTTAAAGATTGACCCTCAGCAGTTTGTATAGTTCCAGCCCTAAGGTCATTAGTCGTAATCTGACTGGGAACCACATGATATCTCAGAATCCTAATCAGTGTTTCTCTGTTTTCCGGCTGTTGCAACCGTTGTAAAGTTGCTTGAGGCACAGCAGCAAATGCCTCATCTGTTGGAGCAAAAACAGTGAAAGGACCTTGTTGTTGTAAGGCGCTTGTTAAACCTGCTGCCTGCAATAAAGAGGTCAGGGTTGTAAAAGAACCACTAGACCCAGCAATGGACACAATATCTTGATTGGTTTGAGTATCAGTAGCGCTTCTACCTACAATATAACCAGCTGCGGCCACATTGCCAGGAAGGGGTTGCAGTTGTCCCAGCCTCACTAAAGCCTGATATAAATGTGCTGCCGCTTCCGCACGAGTTAAAGGCACAAGGGGATTGAGCACATTGACATTGGGATAGTTAACTACAAGATTGGCTTGTGTTGCACCTGCCACAGTATTTACGGCATAACCTGGAATAGCACTGGCATCTGTATAGTAGGTTGTCAGAATCTCGGTAGTATTACCGCTAGCAGTCAAACCCAGACCGCTTGCTAAAGAAACAATTGCCTGTACCTTAGGAATTCGCTCATTGGGTAAAAATCGGTTATTTGGGTAACCTGACATAAATCCAGTTTCATAAGCTTCCTGAATTGCAGAAGCTGCCCAGTAGCTAGAAGGAACATCCCTAAATCCACCAGGGCTTAACTGTCGGACTTGATTCTGGTTAAAAGCTTTTTGAATCATTGCTGCGAATTCAGCACGAGTCACTGCTTGGTCTGGTCTGTAGGTACCGTCAGGAAAGCCAACAATTACATTTCTTGCAGCTAGGGCTTGAATAAACGGCTGTGCCCAGTAATTCGAGCCAACATCTGGAAAGCTAGTTCCCTGAGATTGAGCTGTAGTTGGAGCAGTAACTTGAGCTGAAACTGGAGCTGAAATCAACTTGGGGCTGACTGTGGCAGCTGTTGCTCCCAGCGCGATCGCTACTGTACTTACTGTTATCCAACGAAATCTACTATACATAATTTTATAGAGCCACTTTACAACGATAACGGTAAAAAATGCACCAATATGCTTGTTCTTCTCAAAAAAGAGAATTACTGTGACAAATTCTTTACTTAGCTTGATATAGCTGTTTCAGAAGCTACAAAGCATCTATCTTAAGCAAGGATTAGTTAGTTACAAGTGATATTTATTTCATCACCTGACTGATTCCCAAAAATCTCTCTTCCGGCGACTAGAAATTCATCCTTTGAATAGGTGCTATATCGCGTACTGTTCCAGCTATTTTGGTTTACTAAGTTATATAAATTACCCGTGAGTACTGTTCCAGTATTTTTGAACCAGCTGCTCATACAATGCGACAAGCCTCACATATACGTTTGTAGCATCTAGGTGCATCTCTACAGCTTGCGTGAACAAAATCAGGGCTTGGGTATTCGATCCTTTTAAAGTTATAATTGCTACATTAAGCTGTGAAATTTGTATGGAAATCTGTAAAAATTTAGAGTACTCTTCAATAAACTCGACGTATTGAGGAGAAACGTCCGAAATATCCTGACAGCTAAAACACATAAATAATTTTGGGAAAAAAGATAGTTACAAAGTAACTATCTTTTTTCCTAAGAACATCTTTCCCTGGCATCAGTAAATATTAATTCTTAGTGTAAATATGGCTACAATTAACCTCCCCTGCCCTAACGAACACCCTCCCCTTACTAGACGAGTTGGGTGAACCGAACCAGCAACCTATCGGCATCAACTTGATGCAGTTGACAATCGCATCGGATGAAGCGATGGCGGAGCAAGCTCGTTTATTGATTGAGCGGGTACAATTTGAAGAAACAGGTACACTGGCAAAAGACGAAATAATAGATATCATAACTACCATTGCCGTTTACAAGTTTTCGTCTTTGAGTAGAGAGGAAGTGGAAACTATGCTAGGACTGAATTTAGAGCAAAGTAGGATTTATCAGGAAGCGAAAGCATTTATGTCGGGAAGAACAGAAAGCTGAAATGCTGAAAGTCACTGTACCCCTGTTACTAAAAACAGGGATGAGCGTAGAGCAAATTGCTCAAGAACTTAATGTGGATTTAGAAGCTGTCCAGCAAGCTGCTAAAAATAATTCGTAAAAGTCAGCGCACAATTTGACTACTGACATGGTGATGCCAAAAGCAGCCAATTTTATTAGAACTAATGCACAACTGTTCGTCTTGTGAGGTGGGCATTTTTGCCCGCCCAGTTGAGAGGACAGGTCAAAAGCCCGTTGTTTATAGTTCATGAACCCTTTAAACGTTCTGATGGATAATTACCATGACTTCTTCAAAAACTAGGTCAGCAGAATATTTGACAGCAGAACTCAACTCAAAACCAAAATCTAAATTTTCTGCTTCTATTAAATAGACTGTCACTTCTTCAGGAAAGTCTTCTTTAAAAATTTTTCTACCTGCTGCAAGTGCATTATCCCAGCGAAAAGCGTGTAAGTTATAGCTGGCTTCTGGTAAATGCATTAGCAGCGTATTTGATCATCTCAGCGGAACTGATGTCAGTCACAACTACAGGCACTGAGGGTAAAGATGGGTCAGCAGCGAACTTTCGTTCCACAATGGGGGCATAAAGTTCTTTCATCATGGCGATCGCTTTCGGGTTATTGCCACCAAGTACAATTCGATCGGGATTAAAAGTATCATACACTGCTGACCCCTCGCGCAAGAACTCGGGATTGCTCACCACATCAAAGGCAGGTAACTTCTCTAAAACCGCCTGAGAACTGCCAGTACCACCCGCTGTAACCAGTACTTTTTGACGTTCTGCAATGCCATCCAGAACAATCATCCGCACCCAGTCACCGGAGCCAATAGGCACCGTAGATTTATTGACAATAACCTTATAGCCTCCGTTCAAATGTGTACCAATGCCGCGAGCAACAGCTTCCACATAACGAGTATCGCTTTCACCTGTGGGTAAAGGAGGTGTCCCTACCGCAATGAACAGAATTTCCCCGTGAGTCACTCCTAAGCCCATATCCGTAGTGAACTCAATGTTCCCAGACTGAATCGCTGATTGCATAATTTCTGAAAGACCGGGCTCGAAAATTGGAGCTTGACCAGCTTTCATTAACTTCACTTTTTCTTCATTGTTATCCACGCAGATAACTTGATGCCCAATATGTGCTAAACAAGCACCCGTTACCAAGCCAACGTAACCAGTACCAATGACACAAACGCGCATATTATTTTTATCCTCTAGAATTTTTACTTCACTAATTAACTAACAGCAGACACTTGCTTCTTTTGCTATGCGAGTCCGGAAATTTTCTACTGTTAGTTTTAACCCTTCTTTCAAGGGAACCTTAGGTTCCCAGTTGAGATAAGTTCTTGCTCTTGTAATATCAGGGCGACGGCGGCGCGGATCGTCTTGAGGCAGTGATTTAAAATTAATCTCCGCCTTGGGATTCACTAACTTTTGAACAGTAGTAGCCAGTTGTAGAATAGTGTATTCTTCAGGATTTCCTAAATTAACAGGACCAACGCGATCGCTGTTCATCAACCGCATTAGCCCTTCCACTAAATCTGAAACATAGCAGAAACTGCGGGTCTGGGAACCATCACCATACACGGTCAAAGGGATGTCACGCAATGCTTGAGTGACAAAATTACTAACCACTCGACCATCGTTTTCTAGCATTCTCGGACCATAGGTATTGAAGATTCGAGCAACCCGAATTGCCACATCGTTTTGTCGGTGATAGTCAAAAGCGAGAGTTTCAGCGATCCGTTTCCCTTCGTCGTAACACGAGCGAATTCCAATAGAATTGACGTTACCCCAGTATTCCTCTGATTGGGGGTGAACTTCTGGGTCGCCGTAGACTTCCGATGTTGAAGCTAGAAGGAATCGAGCTTTTACACGCTTAGCCAGCCCTAACATATTCAGCGTCCCCATCACGTTAGTTTTAACGGTTTTGACTGGGTTGTACTGGTAGTGTACCGGAGAAGCGGGACAAGCAAGGTGATAAATTTGATCGACTTCTAATCGAATGGGTTCAGTAATATCATGACGAATGAGTTCAAAGTATGGATGCTCCATCCACTTCAGGATGTTTTCTTTGTGACCTGTATAGAAGTTATCCACGCAAATAACTTCGTGTCCCTCTACCATCAGTCGGTCGATGAGATGAGAACCAATAAATCCAGCACCACCGGTAACTAATATTCTCATAAACACCTTTTATAATTAACTAGACTGGTCTTGCAAAATGCGGCGTCTCTGGGTTGCTCCTGTTGTTTTTAAAGCCAGAGCCTCAATTTGGCTGTAAAGAGACTGGGGTAGCAGCAACAAGAAATAAGCAGCTCCTAAGGTCAGAAGAGTTCGGCGCGGTTCTTTAACAAGAATGCGCCAGTTGGTTGCTAAAGCCCGATTAACTAGTTGTACAGCCATTGCACTATCTTGCAAGGTGACTGCCCTGCGGGCTAAATACCTCAACTGATAAGCTCTAGCTAGTGTTGCCCATTGATTAACTATTTCCGGAGCGTATAAGCGTGCCCTACTCAGCATCAATTCCCAAGAATCTAACTGCTTGAGCAAGTTTGCTGATAGCCCGCCTGAATTTACTCGATATAAGGTCAGGGCTTCAGGAATACCCTCTATTTTCAGGTCGCTCTTCACAGACATGCGAAACCAACATTCAACATCTGTTGAGTCAGCATTGGTATGGCGCGATCGCTCATCAAAGTAAAAATCCTCAACAATACCGTAAAGGTTGTCTTGGAATTTAATTGCTTCAAAAACTTCCCTGCGAATCACAGCTGCCGAACCGTTGCTAATTGGATTTCGGCAAAGGACGATTGCTGGAGTAATTCCCGAAATCTGAGGCATTTGATAAATACCTAAAGGTTTTCCATCGTCATCGATAAAAGCAGAGCGGCTAAAGCTAACTCCTACCCCAGGTGAATTTTCCAAGTGCTGAAGGTGTTTTTCTAGTTTTTCTGGCAACCAAAGATCGTCTGCATCCAGAAGGGTCAAATAATCGCCTTTGGCATGGCGGATACCAGTGTTCCTGGCTCCAGGTAATCCCCGATTCTTTTGACGAATAATCCGAATTCTAGGGTCTGTAAATTGCTGGCAAATTTCTATACTTCGGTCAGGGGAACCATCGTCAATAATCAAAATTTCAATATTTTTGTAAGTTTGGTCAAGAGCAGATTGTACTGTCGCAGCAATATATTTTTCTGCTTTGTAGACTGGTATGATAACAGAGACTGTTTTCATTTTAACAAGCACCTTTTCCTATAGTAGAACGATATGGGTGAGAATGTCAGGTATTCAGAGACGCGTCATGGCACGTCTCTACATTAGGTTGTAGATCGGATGGGCTTTTAAGAAATAGTCTTGAGGGAGGGAGGGAGTGAGTGAGGGAGTGAGGGAGGGAAGTGTTTGTTCCATTCATAACGGGTGGCGTGCCGCCTGTGGGGCGCTTTCAAGAATGTATCGTCTTTGAATCAAGCCTGTAATTTTTGCTACAATAGTCTCAATATTGGTGTAAGCAGACTGGGGTAAGAGCCAAAGCAAATAAGCGGCTATCCAGGTCATTAGTGTACGACGCGGCTCTTCAAGGAGGATACGCCAGTGAGTCAATAGAGCCCGATTGATTAATTGCACGGCGATAGCTCCCTCCGCTTGCAGGCGTACTGCTCTGCGAGCCAAATACCGAAACTGATAAGCTCTAGATTGGTTTGCTCGTTGGGCAATAAGTTCGGGAGCGTAGGAGCGTACCCGTTCAATGACTTTTTCCCAAGCCTCTACTTTCTTAGACCAATTAGATGAAAGTGTTCCCCCAGTCACTCGGTAGAGCGTCAAAGCTTCTGGAATCCCTTCAATTTGCCAAGGAGTCTGAAGGGCTATACGTAACAGAAGTTCCATGTCCTGTGACATACGGAAGCGTTCTTCAAAATAGAAATCCTCCACAAAACCATGAAGATTGTCCTGAAATTTAATGCCTTCAAACACCTCTCGTCGATATACCCCAGCAGAACCATTTCCAACTGGATCGTGGCAAAGTAAATAAGGTGGGGTGATTCCACTGAGTTTTGGCATATGATAAGTTCCTAAAGGTTGCCCAGCCTCATCAATAAAAGCTGAGAGGCTAAAACTTACTCCTACTGCTGGTGATTTTTCCAGATGAGCGATATGTTTTTCTAGCTTTTCTGGTAACCACAAATCATCAGCATCAATCAAAGCCAGATATTCTCCCTCTGCTTGACGAATACCAGTATTTCTGGCTCCAGCTAATCCACGATTTTCCTGTCGGATAATTTTAATTCTGGAATCTGTGAACTGCTGGCAAATTTCTATACTCCGATCTGGGGAACCATCATCAATAATAAGAACTTCAAAATTTTTATAAGTTTGTTCCAACACAGATTGCAGTGTAGCAGCTATATATTTCTCTGCTGCGTATACTGGAATAATTACAGAAACTTTTTTCATCTTTAAGACCGACTTCGTTTCAGTCACGTTCTCAGGTTGTATTGTTAATAAGGTAATCTCCCGTATAGCAATGGAAATACTACCTGCTGGCTACAATCTCATCTTCTGTTGATAGCATTCCCTCTAGGTACGAGAATTATCCCTCTGGATATCCGCTTAGGGATGTCCAAGAAATAAATTATCCTTTGAATGTGGGACGGGCGTCCTCGCCCGTTCTATCCCAGTGACGGGCGTCAATCCCGCACCACAAGAGAAAGTTGGATATTTTTTTATCTGGAAGTCCCTTAGCTCCAAAGCAATCCTAAGTAGGTCGGTAAGAAAAAACCTAACTAGTAAGGGTCGTCCTTTGTCATTTGTCATTAGTAAGGGTGTTAATGGATTTACATTGTGTAGGACAAATGACTAATAACCAATGACCAATGACAAGCTAATAAACACTAATTAGTTGGCTTGATACTGTATACTCTCGGTACCATTCTACAAAACGATTGATACCTTCTTCAATTGAAGTCGTTGGCTTAAATCCTACATCACGGATTAAGTCGTCCACGTCAGCGTAGGTTGTGAGAACATCTCCTGGTTGCATGGGTAAGAAGTTTTTCTTGGCTTCCTTACCCAAAGTCTTTTCAATTACCTTAATAAAGGTCATCAATTCCACTGGTTGATTGTTACCAATGTTGTAGAGCCTATAAAGTGCTTGACTATCTTCGACAGTAGGGGTTTCGGGAGGTTTTTGCATCACTCGAAAGACTCCCTCAATGATATCATCAATGTAAGTGAAGTCACGTTGCATTGTGCCAAAGTTGTAGACATCAATGGGTTTACCTTGGTCGATCGCTTGCACAAACTTGAAATATGCCATGTCTGGTCGTCCCCAAGGGCCGTAGACTGTGAAAAAGCGCAATCCCGTCGTGGGGATCTGATAAAGATGGCTGTAAGTGTGCGCCATCAGTTCGTTAGCTTTCTTGGTAGCAGCGTAGAGAGAGACAGGGCGATCGACGCTATCGCTAACGGCAAAAGGAACTTTGGTATTTGCACCATACACAGAACTGGAAGAGGCAAAAACTAGATGCTGAATTTGACTGTGGCGACATCCTTCCAGAAGATTAATAAAGCCTGTGATGTTACTGTCTACATAAGCTAGGGGGTTTTCGAGGGAATAGCGTACACCTGCTTGAGCGGCAAGATGAACTATGTAATCGAAGGAGCGGGTTTGGAAAAGTTGGGTAACCCCAATGCGATCGCTCAAGTCCAAAAACTGAAACTTAAACCCTGGCTGAGGAACTAGCCGTTCTAACCGAGATGTTTTTAGCTTGACATCATAGTAATTATTCAAATTGTCGATGCCAATAACCTCCATCCCTTCTTGAAGAAGACGCTGTGCTAAGTGATAGCCAATAAATCCAGCAACTCCAGTAACAAGTACTTTCATCATTAATATTCCTCAAAATTGAATGACCAAAAAAGGATGAAGGATAAAGGATGAAAAATAGGTTGATAAATAAAAACTTGGTCATGGCAGTTGCTGTAAGCTTTGGGAAAAAAGCCAACGTACCGCCTCCTGAATTTATTAATGGTTAACTGACATCTTGCACCTTCTCAATAAAGGGGTGGTGGGCGGTGCCCACCCTACGTAATAATAAGCTTTTCAGCAAAAAATCTCTTTCAACTCGCACTCATAAATGTAGTTGTGGATGCGAGTTGCAAAGAGACACTAACGCAGCAATAAATATTTTGAATCTTGCACGTCAAGCTAGGGATGGGCAGTCCCAAAGTAACGCTACAGGAGTCGCAACCTCTACTCTGCTTGGCGCAAGCCTGGTTGAGCAAGTAGCGACGTAGAGTGTAGAATCCCCACCTTCAAGGTACTCCTAAGGTGGGGAGTGTCAATCTTAGCGATCCCACTGGATCGGGATATTTTGAGCGAGTAGAAATTTTTCTCTATTCGTTTCTTATTTTTACAAATAAAGAATTTTTTCTCATATGCTAGCTATCAAAGGTAAAAATATCGCCTCAGTCACCCTTGGTCTAGTCGCACTAGTATATTCTACTACTGTGTCCCATGTAGACGTACACCCTTTTTTGAAAGGAGAAACTATTCTTATTCCCCTACAGCTACTTGCATTAATCTACGTAACCTACTGGCGATGGAGTAACTTAACAAAACTTAACAAATAGGACAATCTGTCAATGCTTCGGAATTCGCCTACGCTCAAATAAGAGACGCTGAAATGCGGCGTTATTATTTCGTAGCAAATCAAAAAATTTCCATGCAATTTGTCTCGAAAACAAACCTTCCCTTAGAACCCGTTCCGACGCTAGAGAAAATTACTTTGGATGTCGGAGGCATGAAGTGTGCTGGCTGTGTCAAAGCAGTGGAACGCCAGCTGAATCAACACCCAGGAGTGAAAAACGCTTGTGTGAACCTGGCAACAGAGGTTGCAGTCGTAGAATTAGAAATTGGTGTGACAGACCCAGATGCCGTGGCAAAGCAATTGACAGCGGCAGGATTCCCGACTCAACCCCGGAAACTAGGGGGGAAAGGGGCAGGCGAGACACAAGAAACGCCAAATCCAGAAGAACGACAGCGTCAGGAAATGCAGTCCGCAGGTCGGCAATTGGCAATCGCCGCATTACTGCTTGTGCTGTCAGTCATCGGTCATGCTGGCAGTTTAGGAGCACCCATACCGTCCATTTTGCATAACATCTGGTTTCATTGTGGATTGGCGACGGTAGCCATACTCATCCCAGGTTGCCCGGTTTTAGTGGATGGCTGGTTGGGAATACGGCACAAAGCACCCAACATGAACACCCTTGTAGGATTGGGAACCCTTACGGCGTACATAGCGAGCTTAATTGCCTTACTGTTTCCCCAACTCGGTTGGGACTGTTTTTTTGATGAACCAGTCATGATGCTGGGCTTTATCTTGTTGGGGCGGACGCTGGAAAAACGAGCCAGAGGTCGTGCTGCAGCCGCATTCAAACAATTGCTGGCTCTCCAGCCCCAGGTAGCGCGATTGATTGCTAAACCAAAGGCGGCTGGTGCTACTCCGGCTGTTTCTCCCAATGGCGGTGTTGTCGAGATCCCCGCAGAAGTGGTGCGTGTTGGTGAATGGTTGCAAGTCCTCCCTGGAGAGAAAATTCCCGTGGATGGGGAAATAGTAGATGGACAAACAACCGTTGATGAGTCAATGCTGACTGGGGAAGCGGTACCCGCAATCAAGCAACCAGGAGATTCAGTCACAGCAGGGACAATCAATCTATCAGGTGCGATCGCAATCCAAGCCACCCGCACTGGCAGCGATACAACTCTAGCTCAAATTGTTGCCCTAGTAGAAGCAGCACAAACTCGCAAAGCACCCGTACAACGATTGGCAGACACAGTAGCTGCATATTTTACCTACGGTGTGCTGCTAGCCGCTTTACTTACATTTGTCTTCTGGTACTTTTTCGGCACTCACATTTGGCATGGCACCCTCATGTCCCACGCCATGCAAACAGCTCACCATTCTCCCTCTGCCTCAGTTTCTCATACCCTCGCTCCCTCCCCCCTCCTCATCAGCCTGAAACTCGCGATCGCCGTCATGGTAGTTGCTTGTCCCTGTGCGTTGGGGCTTGCTACACCTACAGCGCTTTTAGTTGGTACGACACTCGGCGCAGAGAGGGGTCTTTTCATCAAAGGCGGCGACGTTTTGGAAAAAGTACACCGTCTTAGCACCATCGTTTTTGATAAAACAGGTACCCTGACCACAGGTCGTCCCATTGTTACGGATTGTTTACCTTTAGGAGAAAATGAGCCGATTAAGCAACAAAGCGACAACCTAACTCCCTCCCTTCTTCAGCTAGCAGCAGCAGTAGAAACTGGGACAATTCATCCACTAGCAACAGCAATTGTGCAAGAAGCACAACGGCAAGAATTACCAATTCCCAATGCTGTAGATTTTCGTACAGAACCAGGGCTTGGGGTATCTGCTGTTGTAGAAGGCTTCTTAGTACTTTTAGGGAATAGCGACTGGCTGGAGTGGCACGGCATTCATATAGATGAAACTGTCACAAAACAAGTTCAAGCACTCGCAACAGATGGTAAAACAGTAGTTTTTGTAGCAGTTGAAGGGACAATCGCTGGATTGATTGGTGTTCGTGACACCTTAAGACCAGATGCTAAAGCAACAGTAGACAAGTTGCGTCAAATGGGTATGCGAGTCATGATGTTGAGCGGCGATACACCACAAGCTGCAACTGCTGTAGCCAAAGAATTAGGACTGGAAAGTGCTGATGTTATCGCTGGTGTTCCTCCTGCCAAGAAAGCCACTGCCATCAAAGAGTTACAAGAGTCCAACACAACTGGGAGAAATTCTTCCCCCACTCCCCACTCTTTTATTGGAATGGTCGGTGACGGGATTAATGACGCCCCCGCTTTGTCTCAAGCAGACGTGGGAATCGCCTTACACTCAGGAACTGATGTGGCAATGGAAACAGCGGAAATTGTCTTAATGCGCGATCGCTTAATTGATGTTGTAGAATCCATTCAACTCAGCCGTGCTACCTTTAGGAAAATTGGTGAGAATTTATTCTGGGCTTTCGCGTACAACACCCTTGGCATTCCCCTTGCTGCTGGTGTTCTACTGCCTAGTTTAGGTTTTGTTCTCAGCCCTTCTGGTGCTGCTGCATTAATGGCTTTTAGTTCAGTGAGCGTTGTAACCAATTCTCTGTTACTAAAACGTTTTACTCATCATTTGTGAGATTCTGCTCTCAGGCCAACAAAAGTTCTTGAGTTAACTTCTTTAAACTGCAGTAGATATAAAGAGTAGAGCGAAATCTTTCGTTCTACTCTTTCACTTAAAAATACAATATAACAGTGTAGGTGGGTATCAAAAGATTACTATAGAGTAATGACGGGGAAAGATACTCAACAAATTTTTATTGACAGCAGCTCATCCGATTTTAACAACGATTTGTCAATGGCAGCAGAAACTAATGAAAGTCATCTACTCATAATAGAGGACGACCAAGGACGTAAAGAGTTTACACTAGACCGTCCCGTTTATTCTATTGGTAGAGACCGCGAATGTGATATCCGCCTTGTTTCACAATTTGTCTCGCGCCGCCACGCCACACTGGTTAGGCTACCGCGTGATGATAAAAAATTTACCTTTTATTACCGAATTGTCGATGGTGATGCTAAAGGCAAAGCTAGTTCCAATGGTTTGATGATCAACGGTCGAAAAATACCAGCTCATGACCTCAAGAATGAGGATGAGGTGGTTTTTGGTCCCCAGGTTCGTGCCATTTATTATTTACTCAAGGATAGTATGCGCTCCACAGGGCAGACGGATGCTAGCGAGTATGATATTACGCTGATTAACCCCGGAATGACCGAGGATATGGAAGACTAAAACCAGAGCAGACCCTGTAACGTTTCCACAATCAGCTTGTATCTTTTTAGGCATTTTGCTTTAAGCTAGCTTTTTGTCTTTGCTAGCCCAAGCAGAAGCCTTTTTTTACAAGCCGCTAATAACCTAGCCTGCAAGACTCTCTATCAGATGCCAATGACGACTATGTTCAATTTCCTGTTTAACAAACTCAAACATTTGTCGGCAGTGATTATCAAGCTGAAGAGGCAGTTCCTCGTTTTTAATCACAATACTCATCCGCGTTTCTGTTTCAGTGGCGGAACTTTTATCAATTAGTGCTTCCACTGTCACTAACTTGGAAAAGGGTACGGTACCGGGAATTTCACGTGCCATTATGTAATCGGCTGTATAATATTGTACATCCAAATGACAGTCCTGAAGAAGTTCTACCATCAATGGCTGAAGATGGTTAATAGCAACAGAAAGAACAAAAGAACAGGTATAGCGAGCCATAATAGACCCAAGCCTTGCAACACTCCGTCCATCCTATAATATCCAACCGCCCAACAGCTAAGTTATTACATGATTAAACAACTAAGTTTTGAAAAAACCACTGCAAGGAGAAGGAGGGTTAGCCCAATTTAGGCAACTGGCGTCCCCCAACATCAATTTACGGGGCTTTCAGTCGGTTTTCTTGTAAAATAAGAGCTTTGACATCTCAACTAAAAACAGATTGGTGCAGCGCATTTCCTACAAATATTGTCAACATATCCACAAAAAGGACGGATACAGCTATGCATTCTAGGATATTTGCACAGCGACGCCAGTTGCTTCAACGTGGAGAACCCGCGCAACGCACTGGCTCGTTAAAATCCCTCGTGTCGCAGTTCCACCGTGGTTCAAAGACACACGCTTTCCCAGCTCTCGGAGGTTTTTAGATGAAAGTAGCGATCGCTGGAGCAACGGGATTTGTGGGGGGTCGTTTGGTACAACGGCTCCAGAAAGAGGGTATGGAAGTAGTTGTATTAACTCGTAACACTTCCTTTGCCCAAAAGATTTTTCCACCTACGGCTTTTCCAAATGTAAAAATTATTGCCTATACACCAACAGTATCTGGTTCTTGGCAAAGTGCCATTGCTGGTTGTAATGCTATTGTCAATCTTGCAGGTGAACCAATTGGTGAAGGACGCTGGACGCCACAACGCAAACAGGAAATTTTAGAAAGCCGTAAGCTTGTTACGCAAAAAATCGTCGAAGCAGTAGCTAGTGCTAATCCTAAACCAAGTGTACTAGTTAATGCCTCGGCAATTGGTTACTACGGAACTAGTGAAACTGCTACCTTTGATGAAAATAGCTCCCCTGGAAGTGATTTTCTTGCTCAAGTTTGTCAAGCTTGGGAAGCAGAAGCAAAAAAAGTCACAGAGGCTGGTGTGCGATTGGTTATTTTGCGCTTGGGTATTGTTTTAGGTACGGGCGGTGCTTTGGGTAAAATGATTACTCCATTCAAACTCTTTGCTGGCGGTCCTATCGGTAATGGTCAGCAATGGTTTTCCTGGATTCATATAGATGACCTTATTAACCTGATTTTGCAAGCTCTCACTCAAGCTGAGATGCAAGGGGTTTATAATGCTACTGCCCCTCACCCCATCCGCATGGCAGAGTTAAGCACAACTATGGGACGTATTATGAATCGCCCCTCTTGGTTACCCGTCCCTTCTTTTGCAATTGAAGCCCTTTTAGGAGAAGGCTCAATAGTTGTCCTGGAAGGTCAGCAAGTCCTCCCCAAACGCACTCAGTCTACAGGTTTTTCCTACAAGTATCCTAATTTGGAACCTGCTCTGGCACAAATTTTGAAAGAAAGTCCTTAGTTATTAGTCATTTGTCATTAGTCCTTGGTCATTAGTTCTTGGTCATTAGTCCTTGGTCATTAGTCCTTGGTCATTAGTATATTGATATGCCCAACGATCTGTTGCATATTTTTGAGGAAGGATTTTTTGAAATACCAGAACTGGCTCGCCTAGAAAAAGATTCTCAAGACGTGCTTCCTTATCGCCGTCAACGGGATGATAGTGATGACAAAATTCCTATCGAAAAAGGGTTTGTGCAATGTCAAGAGTTTCCCTTGGTATTTATGACCAGTAATGAAGCGCGAGAGTTTCCACCAGCTTTTCTGCGCCGATGTTTGCGCCTATCTCTCAAACAACCTGAAACGGAGGATGGCTTCTATAGAATTTTAGAAAAGCGGTTTGATTCCGAGCATCTAAAACAACTGGAAGAGCCAGCTAGGGAATTAATTAAAAATTTTCTCGCTCGCATTCAGAAGAAGGATGCAAAATTAGCGACCGACCAATTGTTAAATGCCGTCTATCTCTTAGTGCAAGGTGACAACCTCACCCAAGAGGATCGTCAATTTTTGTTGGATACTATCTTTAAACCGCTGTGAGGTAGAAAGGGGAAATGGCTGGAGAGAAAGATGAATGGTGGGTAGATGAAACAAAGGTTGCTGAACTAATTTGGTGTGCGGCTCACTTGCATCGCATCATTGCCCCTTTATCCCCTAAAGGCGTTGAACGACCGGAAGATTTGCCTCCTCTTGATGGGGGGTCATCTACTGAAAAACTCTTGGAAGATAGTGCCAAGACTACTCCCCCCTCGGCTGAAGAGACACCACGCACACCTATTGCCGCTTATGCCAAAAACTCTGAGTCTCCCCCTGCTTCCTCTAAAAAAACAGAGTCACCTAAGCGCGATCGCGCTTCACCAATTCGTGTTCCTGACCCATTTCCCCTACCCAAACCAGCAGCGATCGGTAAGACGCTTTTGCCCTTAGCCAAGAAAGTTCCAGGTAACTTGGCGAGTGACTTGGATATTGATGCCACAGTCGAGCAGACAGCTGAGGCAAATGGATTGGTGATGATGGCATTTTGCCCTCCCTTAGAACGATGGTTTGAGGTACATTTACTGATCGATCGCTCACCTTCAATGGCTTTTTGGGGAGATTTAGCAGAGGGGGTAGCAACACTCTTTCGCTGGCAAGGATTTTTTCGAGATGTGCGAGTTTGGCAGTTTGAGACGGGAAACACTGAGCCACGGTTGTTTTCAGGACCAGAGCGTATTCAACGGGAGGTTCGCAGTCTCATTGCACCGGGGCGGAATCGACTCTTTATCGCCTTGACAGATACCCTGGGGAAGGCTTGGCATTCAGGAAAGGCATTTGAGGCACTGGCGATTCTGGGGGAGCAGCATCCCGTTGCTATTGCCCATGTTTTTCCCCAGAGTTTATGGCGGCGAACTGCTTTGCAACAGGCGATTTTACGCCCCTTAGTTGCTCCCCAGCCAGGGTGCGCGAACTCAATGTTGAAAGTGGGAGCTAGGCTCCATACCAAGTCTCCCCTCTATCGGTTCCCAATTTTTAACTTATCCCTCAATCATTTTACGACTTGGGCAAATTTCCTTGGGGGGAGTGGAGGTAATTCTATCCAGGGAATTTTAATCAGACAGGAAGCACCAGCAATTCCCGAGGTTGACGAACCCGAATCAGTGGAGGAGAAACCCGAAGATTTACTGCGCGGATTTCTGAGCGATGCCAGTCCCGAAGCGCGGGAACTTGCCAAGGTTCTGGCTGCGGTTCCCCTTTTCCCTCCAGTAATGCGGTTAGCACAACAACAGTTTTTGCCCGAGAGCCAACACTGGCATTTAGCAGAAGTCTTTTTTAGTGGTCTGCTTCAACGGTCTGCCTTGGGACCAGAAAAGGCAACTGTTCCAGAAACTTGGTATGAGTTTAAACCAGGAATTCGCGAATTGCTGCTGGCAAATAGCCCGGTTCTACGCACGGCTGAGATTTGGCGGGAAATTGGAGATTTTATCGAGCATCACCTTGGAAGCCTGCGAGATTTTCAGGCGCTTATTCCCAACCCAGAGGGTTCTATTCAAGATGCACCTGCGGACAGGGATCTCTATTTTGCCGAAGTTGATGCGGCGGTTCTCATGACTTGGGGCGGGGAATATGCCAATCGAGCGCAAAAACTCCGCGAGCAAGTGGCAGCACGCAAACGAGAGAAAGAGGGTGATCGGATTAAAGGCTTCCCACCGATAAGAACCTTTGCCTTTGAATTTGAAGTCGCACTTATAGAGGTTAATGAATCTGCTCAAGTCGTTACAGGTAATCCTCTCGAAATTGCAGATGAGATAATTTTTACACACACAGAAAAACACCTCAACGATATTGAACAGTTAATTTTACAGGGAACATTAGCTAATCAAACTTATGAGCAAATTGCAGCGTCAACAAAATACTCTGTGCCTCATTTAAAAGATGTTGCTCTCAAACTCTGGGAAGTTTTATCAGAAGTGCTTGGTGAAAAAGTTACCAAAAGAAATCTCCAAAAAGTCCTCAAGCAATTGGCTGCTCGTCGTCATTTAACCATTCGTCGTCATCGTCAACAAGCTCAGTGCTTTATCGAAGACTTAGGAAATGGAGTGCAGCTAGACATGGTAGCCATTCCTTCCGGAAGCTTTTTGATGGGTTCGCCGGAAGATGAGCCCGAGCGCTCTAGGTCTGAAAGTCCTCAACATAGCGTAACAATTCAATCTTTCTTTATAGGCAAGTATCCTGTAACTCAAGCACAGTGGAGAGCAGTAGCCTCTCTTCCACAAGTCAACCAGGAACTTAACCCCGCTCTATCTAGATTTAAAGGTGAAAATCGTCCTGTTGAATGCGTTTCTTGGCATGATACAATTGAATTTTGTGAGCGACTTTCCCTATACACTGGCAAGCCCTACCGTCTCCCGAGCGAAGCTGAATGGGAGTACGCCTGTCGTGGGGCAACTACCACCCCTTTTCACTTTGGCAAAACAATCACATCTGATTTGGCAAATTATAATGCAAGGTATGCTTATGATAAGGGTGTGAAGGGAACTTTCCGAGGAGAAACAACATCAGTAGGCAGCTTTGGTGTTGCTAATGCCTTTGGATTATACGATCTGCACGGAAATGTATGGGAATGGTGTGCTGATCATTGGCATAATAATTATGAAGGAGCACCCATTGATGGCAGTGTTTGGTTAATAATTGATAATGATAATACTTTATTGCTGCGTGGTGGTTCGTGGGTCAACGATCCTGAGGACTGCCGTTCAGCGTATCGTGTCCGCCTCAATGCGGGCAGCAGGCTCAGCGACCTTGGTTTTCGTGTTGCGTGTACTGCGTGGACATAGTACCACTTTATAGTCTTGCCCTCTTGCCCTTTTTTTATTCCTTTCCCCTCATTATAGCGAGCGAAGCGATCTGAAAAATTTTTTTTTGAAAATGGATGAACTACCAATTATACAAAAAACTTATGATTTGATTAAATGGTACGTACCAATCCTTAACCGTCTTCCAAGAGATCATAAATTTATGTTAGGAGACAGAATAATCAGTGGATTGTACAATCTGCTAGATGATTTAATTGAGGCTAAGTACGCTTCCGACAAGTTGGCAATATTACAATCGTTGAACACAAGACTAGACGTTTTACGTCATCAGACTCTTTACACAAGACATAGGAGTGGAAATTAATTATGCGTTATCTAAAACCGTTGTAGAGACCAGCCATGCTTAGTCTCTACATTCTTTGTCCGAGATGTCCATAAATAAGTCGGTGTAAATATTTGTTACTGGTTAGTATACTTAAGTTCCAATAGGGAAACCCGTGCTTAAAAACAGGAGAAAAATCTGGATAAATTGTGAAAAAAAACCGAGAAAAATAAGATTTTTGGTAGATTGCAATTGATAAGGCAGCGTGTTGGTAAGTCAGTGCGTTGTGGAGGTTCACCCCGTTGTTGCAACTGGCGAACCTAAAGGACGTCTGGTTTTTACCAGTTGTAGCGACTGCCGCTTGTGAATAGAGAAATGCGTATGGAAAACACTCTGCTAGGTGGCTTCGTATCCCAGTCTGATGCCCACGACCTGAAATCACGTCTTGAATGGGGGCAACCAGGTTTTACCATTGTTGATGTGCGCGATCGCTCAACTTACAACCAAGGTCATATTACTGGAGCAATCCCGATGCCCTTAAGTGAACTAACAAAAAGAGCGTCGTCCCTGGTGAAAAATCGCGACATCTATATTTACGGTGACAGTGATGAGCAATCCGCTCATGCAGCAAAAGCACTTCGAGATTCTGGGTTTACTCGTGTTGTCGAACTCGTAGGTGGTCTTTCTGCTTGGAAGGCTGCAGGCGGAGCTGTAGAAGGAATTTAACACAAAGATCTAAATCTTTTATCTGCCAGCTATCAGTGTTCTACCGATAGCTGGCAGTCACTCCCCGAAAACTCATTCAGCAACTCACAGTGCTAAAGCTTTGGCAGATTCTTCATGATTTAGTATCCCGTTGAGCAAAGAAGCGGGACGGTGTTGATGAGGCCAAGCAAAAGCGTGACGAAATGCAGCATCTTGACAAGCTTGTAGTTGCTTAAAGTTAATAATGTCGTAAGTCAAGAGATTTTCATACTCAAAAGGTAAGCGTACATTGTGCAATCCAGCATTATCAGTACAAATAGCGATGTCTACCCCCGCATCAAAACAACGGTCAAACACGAGCTTGAGTTGGCGGATGTTTTGCAGGGTACCGGTTTTCAGGTAAGTTGTGGGGCAAACTTCCAAACACTGACCGCGTCTTGCCACATCTTTGAGTAACTCCGGGTATAACAAGGGAATTTGGATACCATGCCCAAGCCGCATCAAATAGGGTAAGAGTTGGGGATAACAACCGGCTGTGGTTTCGTAAAGGTGTCCTGTGGTGTTGAGATTTTGCGATCGCGCATAATCGTACAGGCTAATCCATTCGTCCATACGCTCAGCATAGTAGCTATCACCACCAGCTACATCTATACCACAAACATACTCCCTATTTTGCACTGCCAAATCTACAATTGCCTTGTTGACTTCAAAGGGAAGGCGAGTGTGCATGCAGAGAATTTGGCTGGTGACAATTGGATATTCCAACAGTTTGCTTGCTTTGCCCACCACCTCTACAATTTCTGCCATCTTCTCAATTCTCTCAGATTGACTGAGATGGTCTGGGGTACGTAGGTAGGGAGTGTAACGCAGTTCCAAATAAGCCAAATTTTCAAAAATATAAGCACCCCGGAGCAGGCGATAAATAAAGTAAGGTAGTGTTTCCACTGTTTGCACGCTTTCTACCAAGGTGTGCAATTCCAGATACTCATCCAAAGTATTGCGGGGTCGAGTGTAAAATTCCTCAAATTCAGAATAATCGGAAAATCGGGAAATTAACTCAGATGAGTGGCGCTCAAAGTAACGCCACAAAACACGCGGTACAACCGAACCGCCCAAATGCCTGTGTAATTCAGCGTAAAGAGCCATAGTGATTTTTTTACGAAAAATTTTAATTATTATTAACAGTAACAAATTTAAAAACAAGATAGTTCCATCGGATTTTGTATAAAACTTTCTTATATGCTCCGGATGATAGACACCTTGCTTGTACTGTTTACAATTTTTTCTAAAATCCTTTAACAAAATTGAGTAACAATACCTAACATTTGAAAACGCGATCGTTCCGTAGGTTGGGTTGAGGCACGAAACCCAACATCTTCCCACATCGTCCAACACCCACC
>NZ_BAAFZH010000052.1:0-57441 GCF_054684315.1 Scytonema sp. NUACC21
ATGCCAAGTTAAATGAGCATGAATATAACCATCAGCTGGTAACGTATGCCATTGCCCTGATTGAGTTTTTTCTTGATAACGGTCTAATAACGCCGAATGAGCGGCAGGTAAACTGAATCCCAAGCCTGGTACTAATCCTGGTTGATTAGGAACTTTCTCTCCTCTAAGTAATCCAACAGCTACATCATGCATTAAGTCATGTAGCCTGTAAGTTGGTTTTTTGTCAAACTGAATTGCTTCCATTTGCAGTAATGCTTTAGACCGTAATTGACGTAATATTGTCAAAGCTTGTCTAGAATTAACACCCCAAAGCACTGCTGCCATTGCATGGGTAAATACCACATCTTCTGGTAAAACTCCAAACCAAGCAAATTGTTGTACTAATTCTGGAGTTAAAGAATTCAAGCTGAGATTAAAAGAAGCTCTCAGAGAATACTTTTTACGTTTTTCTTCACTACTACAGTCTACAAATAAATCAAGTGCATCTAAATGAGCTATTTCTGCCCTTAAATCTTCTAACAATTCTTCCCACGTTATTCCATCTGCTATCTGCGCTGCTGCTAATTCTAATGCTAAGGGTAAATAACCAACCGTTTCTGCTAAAAGTTCTGCCTGCTGTTTTTCTGCTTGAGTAAGTTGCCTCGCCTGTGGTTGACTTTCTAGAAGCTTGAGCGATTCGCTCCTTGTCATCACGTCCAAATCATAGCGGCAAGCCCCAGATATCACAGCCTCTCTTGTGGTTACAAGTACTCGACACCCAGCACCTCCAACTTGAAAATATTCAACGTGTTCTGGATTCCAAGCGTCATCTACCACCAGCAAGACTTTTTTATCATAAAGTAATGTCTGCAAGTGTCTTTTTGCATCATCTGGTTTAATTGGTTTATAGTTGTTGTCTCCCAAAGCCTGAATCCAACTACTTAATAATTGCAACAAATCGGGTTCTTTACTCAAAGTTGCCCACAAAACCCCATCTGTAAAATAAGCTTTAACATCCGGATCATGGGCTATAGCCGCAGCTAATATTGATTTTCCAATCCCACCCAATCCATAAATGGCGCTAACAACTAAAGTTCCTTGATGAAAAGCTTCTTGCTCCAGTAAAACTGCTTTTACCGCTTGTTGGGGTAAGGGACGTTCTACAAAATTACTTGGTAAAGCTGGTGCTTGGAAAGGTTTGTCTGCTCGTTGTGCAGTCCCAAAAATTACCGTATGTGCTCTTATCTGCCCTACTTGATTTACTTGACCCTGTTCGTGGGCAGTTGCTTCAAGGTTGAAATTATCTGAAGGATTAGAGTTTTTTACTTCTACCATTGCTGAGAACAAACATAATTTACAGGGGATGGTGACAATTTACTCCTACTAAAAATCAACCTTGTCTGCTTGAATCTTCCCTACTTGCTTAAAGGTACTTTGGTCGTAGGACTTACCGCTCATCTGAATATTGTCACCTGTTGGTTTTACTGCCGATTCTGCAAAAATCTTGGCAATTTCTGCTGCTAGAGATGAATCACTTTCCAGGATTTTCTTGAGTTGTTGACGCAAAGCAGCTTGGGAATCCTCCAATTCTGGATTTTTTGCTACATCCACCGCCGCTTCAATAGCAGCTTCCTTCGCCTCCACCTTTGGTTGTAGCTTACCCCAAATATTCTTGGCTTTATTCCATACATCTTCACCAAGTTTCTCGGAAGCACCTTCCAATGCCTTATTGCCCACATTCAGTAGAAATGGCAGACAGGGCGCTAAAAATTTAACAAGCAAAGGTATATCCATTGATTTATATGATTTATCTTTGGTTTTTGTTTTAATAACTGGAATTTGCGCTTCAGGTAGATGTTCTAGTTGAATTGCAACCTTACCTTCCTCAAAAGCCCTTTGAAACACATCAAGATTATCTGGAGTTGCGTAGCCCAATCCATCGTAAAACCCAATAGCAAATGCGATCGCAGCCTTATCTCCAATAGGCTGATTCATCCCAATCGCATAATTAATAGATTCACTGATTGCAATAGCTGGTTTGGCAGAATGACAGGCATTAAGCAGTACGCATTGTACATAATCTGCGTGCAACTGAAACAGTGATGCTAGTCCTTTTGCTGGGACGGGCTTGTTTTCTCCTGAGTCATCTTCTAACAGCAAGCTGCCATCTTCTAGCCCGTGTCCGCAAAAGTGGACGATTTGCGGTTGTTCTTCTGCAATAGCGCGGCGAATATCAGTCGGGCGGACAGCAGTCCTGAGCGTAATCTTGAATAAATCTCGCTTTGCAGCGCGGCGGATAGCTTCTTCAATTGAGCGAATTTCCCGATACAAGCGCAAACCGTGAGGAATTGCAGTCAGAATCAGGATTGTTTTGACACGCGGGCTGTGACTCATAAGCGCTTGGAGAAAGGGCTGGGGTTAGTACTTACGCGTTGACATATTAGACAGAATATGAGGTAGCCAGAAAGTTGGCAAGATAATTCTTATATTTAATAGATGAAATTAAGCTTAACTTATGCAGGAATATCGCTAGCTTGTCCCATCTTACGTGAGAGTGATCGCAACTGCAAAGCTTCAATAATGACCCAAGCGAGAAAATTTTAGCGCTTGGTTGCCGTGTAGAAAGTGGATGCCAACACGGGTTTAACCCAACCTCTGGAAAAATAATCCGCGAGTGTTGCTTGCCCCAAGTGCAGCACCTCTGGCTCTGCTTAGAGCCAAATAAATGCCTTTTTTGTCAATGAACTGACTTTTTTCTGAATATCCAGAAAAAGTTTCTTGCTAGAGTAAAAGCAGATAGGCGATACGACTTAAGCTTGCACAGTCTTTGGATGCAACCACTTCATTCTACTCATCCCAAATTCTTCAATTCTACGAAAGGGCATTTTCGTTGACTACATGGCTCAAAGTCTTGAAATTTCATTGCACCCCCAACCCTTGAATGCAGGGCTATTTCATTCTAATTTCGGGTATGTAAATGCACATTGCCTATCAACGCGCCTCATTATACCACAAAGCTCCTACAGTTAGAATGAAATAGCCCTGCTTTATAAATAGCCTCTTATAATTATATTTTAGCTGCTGGGTTTCCAAACTCCCTTGAGGTTTTTTATGAGAAAAATTTGGCTGTTGTTAGGGACGCTGACCAGCGTAGGCATATTAATGATATTTGTTTGGCGTTCCTCACAACACTCTGTATTAGGAGGTGCAACTATACCAAAAAAAACTTCATTATCAGAAAACACTATACGGTATGAAAGACGCACTATAGGGCAAAGTGAAGCCCATATTTTGTTAATTCCATCTCAAGGGAAATTTTTAGTTACACCTGCACTATCAGAAAAGTTAGAAACTGTAGAAAAAATTGCTCAAAAGTATCAAGCGATCGCCACTATAAACGGTGGTTTTTTTGACCCAAATAACCAAAAAACGACATCAAATATTGTTATTCAAGGGAAACTAGTCGCCGATCCGAGGATTAATGAGCGGCTGGTTAACAATCCCAACTTAAAACCTTACCTCAACAAAATTTTTAATCGTACAGAATTCCGACGTTACCAATGCGGTCAAAACCTTCGTTATGACATTACTTTTCACACCACTTCACGACCTACGGATTGCCAGTTAGTTGATGTTTTAGGTGGGGGACCCCAGCTATTACCAGAACTCACTTTAGAAGAAGAGGGGTTTGTAGATTCCGCCAAATCCAGAGACGCTTTGGGCAGCAATCAACCTAATGCTAGAACTGCTGTAGGTATTACCCGTGATGGTGGTGTTATTTTGGTCATGATAGCTCAAAATCCAGAAGCTCCTGCGAACTCTGGAATGTCATTGCCTACTCTTGCAAAATTCATGAAAAGTTTGGGTGCTGAAAAAGCGATGAACTTAGATGGTGGAAGTTCTTCTTCTTTTCATTACAATGGCAAAACTTTCTACGGCAAAGTGGATTTAGAAGGTAATCCAGTAAAGCGACCTGTGAAATCAGTTTTACTGGTTCAGAAATCTCTTTGAAAATCAAAATATAAGGCTTAATGGTACCAGCACATATGGGTATCCATTGGATTTTGGTGTTCTGTTGCTTGCAGTCGTCGTCTTGACCTTTATCTCTGGACAATTGTACCCACGAGTCAGTATGTAAACTAACCACAGTGATTCGCAATACTGAATACACTTAGAGATGTGCGGCATTGCCCTACCTACATGAGAATAAGTTAAGAAATCGTTATTTATAGACTAGAGATGCAACGCCTACATCAATATATATGAGAGAAGGAAAATTAATATTCAGATGGGCTTAGAGCAAACTTCTCAAAAAACAACTTCGCAAGATTGTGCGGCTAAGGTGATGGAGACAATTCCGTTGGTCATGAGAGCGATTCGATCGCAAATGCGGGATCGCGGCTCCACGACACTATCCGTTCCTCAATTCCGGACACTAGCATTTTTAGATCGCAACCCCGGTGCCTCACTCTCTGATTTAGCGGAACACTTGGGAGTCACTCGCGCTACAGCATCAGCAACCATTGAACGACTTGTACAGCGTACCTATGTGCATCGTAACGACCACCCTCAAGAACGACGGCGCATTGTTCTAAATTTGACTGAACCGGGTAAGCATCACCTTCAACAAGCTCGCAATCAAACTCGCGCTTACATTGCCGACCTCCTGAATAACCTTTCAGAAGAGGAAATTCTACAAATAGAGGAAGGATTGATTTTGTTAAAGCACGTCTTTGAACAAACTTTGCCAGAAAAAGCAACTGACGATTTAGTAGACGGACGGGAATAAACAGAACTTTTGTTTCAGTAGAGTGTGGCAATGAGATAATTAGGGAATAGTAACTTCTTTCTCATAAACCCGTGTCCGGTCGTGATAAATAGATACCTGAAAGTCATAACACTATTTTGGAGTGCTGCTGTAGCTGCTGAACTGGAGTACCGCCTCAATTTCTTCATAGCAGCATTGAGTAGCTTAGGTAATATGGCAGGTAGTATCTTCGGACTGTTCTTATTTTACGGTAACAACTACCGCTTTGCTGGTTGGTCCTGGGAAGCAGCTTTGTTAGTCTTGGGGGTTTTTACTTTGCTGCAAGGTTTTTCCGCAACCTTTCTCGCCCCAAACCTAAGTCGAATTGTCCGCCACGTACAAGAAGGTACTCTAGACTTTGTTCTACTCAAGCCCATCCGCAGTCAGTTTTGGCTCTCCACCCACACAATATCCCCTTGGGGATTGCCGGATGTTATCTTTGGCGGCATCATAATTGGTTATGCAGGAAAAAAACTCGGGTTCGGAATAAATAACTATCTTGTCAGTGCAATTCCCCTATTTTTTGGCTTTATCATTCTTTACAGCCTCTGGTTTATGCTAGGGGCAACTAGCATTTGGTTTGTAAAAATTTACAATGTCACTGAGGTGCTGCGGGGATTGTTAGAAGCTGGCAGGTATCCAATGGTAGCCTATCCTGCTGCTTTTCGCTTTTTCTTTACCTTTGTTGTTCCAGTTGCTTTTTTAACAACTATACCAGCAGAAGCAATGCTCGGACGAACTCAACCCTCTTGGATACTCGGCGCAGGAGTCTTGGCGTTGGTGCTATTTTTTGTTTCCACTAGATTCTGGCGGTTTGCACTGCGGTTTTATACTAGTGCTTCTAGTTAGGAGGTTAGTAGTTAGTAGTTAGTGGTTAGTGGTTAGTGGTTAGTAGTTAGTGGGAAAACCCTCTCCCCATCTCCCCCTCTCCCCATCTCCCCATCTGCCTTAATGATAAGTCTTTACCCGGACATGATATGACCCACAATTTGAGCAAATGCTCGAAGCTATAGAAAACTATCGACATGAAATTGACACTACAATAAATAAACTACATTTGTAGTGGCGAACGGTTGTATACCAACGAGCGTCGGCACGCTGCGTGAACGCCCTCGCAACTCGCAAATCTTACTTATGCTGTTTGATTTACTTCCAACCAGTTAAGTAAATCCTCAATCGCTAGAAAATCTAACAAAGCCTCACCAAGGGTTTCTAAGTGCGTGATTTCAAGTGTTTGAATGCGACTAAAAAAATTGAATTTCTTCGTGTCCTTTGCGTCTTTGCGGTTCATTATAAATAGGTAATCTTCTGGCGGGAAAGGAGTAATTATAGCTGAAAATTTCTTTAGTAAGAAATGAGCGATAGCTTCGCTACAGCACAGCGGCAGATCGCATGAACCTTGACTCAACCTATTCAACAATTGCGATCGCTTTGGCGCAAGCCGTACCTGGCTTATCGCTCAAACTTCCTCTATAAACAGTACAAATAAAGTCGGCTTTGTGCAACTACGGCTGTCTTTTGAGGTCGGGGATAGCAGTATTGCCGATGCCTTTGAGTAGGTTACTTGAGTGTCGAACAGGTCGAGTGTGATGGCAAGACAAAGGCTGTTCCCCGCCACCGTAATTGTGGGAAACGAATTCTTAACAAACGTAGTAAGCGGAACCAACTTTTAGCTGGCTGTTCAAAGAATGTGAAGATATCACCGTAACTCTCGTGAGTTTTATGATGGTGTTGCCAATGTCTTTCTGGAGTTGTGATGAAAAGAATTCGACACACAAGCTCTACTGACTTTGGAGTTTGCCAACCCAAAATACTTGTGTGTCTCCACCACACGTGAAACTGACCAAATAGTAATCCGCATACAACACCATTAGGGGAAAAGTACCATAAAACGACTGCAATTAGGAAATACGGCAACGCACCCAATATCCCATCTAGAAGAACTAGGGGATTGAGTGTCAGAATCGCATAATGGTGAAAGTGCTTTTTGTAGGAGTGGTGAGTTTGTAAATGGAGGCTACCAAAAATATGTTCCGGTATGTGATAGCAGAAAGTCGAAAGGAAGTCTCCAACTACAAGGAGTATCCCGGCACACGCGATTGCCTTAAGCATGTGTCATCCTCATTTTAAGCATGGAAGGGTTTAGATAGCTTTTGAGAAGAACAAACTGAGTTTACTAGCATAAACATGAACTTTGTCAAGCTGCTTAAACAGGAATTAACCTGTAAATAATTTTGTTTAAACAGAAGTCTTAGTTCATTCTCATAAATACTACAGTATTTTTATCGGCTAAGTGATGTTTTTAAAAAAATTTCCAGGGTCAGTCGTCGGGCAGTCACATGCTTAGAAGGGTGAGAGGCAGACGACAGCTACGTTTTACCCTTTTATCTCTGTAAAAACAAGTGTTAATGCGTAGCCAGTTGATTGAACAATCCAGAAAATGAGAAACCCGAAGCCAGGACAGCAGGATGTTCCAGCATTGTCATACGGCAAGCAAGTAGGGTGCTAACGGGCGGTGGCGATAGGGTAGAATTGTTAAGCAGCAAGCAAGTGTTGGTCAAACGCAGGAGTTTGAAGCCGTGGAGTGAATGAAGAGTAGCAGACTATATAGATTGCTCCAAATTGCTCACGTGTTGGTTCTGCCATTTTCTATTTTTGTGGTTTTGTCTAAGGAGAGTGCTGTCTCTTAAAAACATTTGGCTTGATATTAACTGTATCTCTCATTGCCATTGCGCTTCACAGATTCAAAGAGCGATCGCATGAACCTTGACTCAACCTATTCAACAGTTGCGATTCGCTAAAACTTCCTCTATAAACAGTACAAACAGGTAAAGAATCAAGGCTGAACACAGCATCTTTAATATCCAATGCCGCAATCAAATTTTGCTTACCTAAATGTTAGTCCGACTAACCCATCACTAGCATTAAATAAAACACCAACTAAAGATAAATTACCAGTTTGGGGATTCAGGGTGTACATTTTAATGTTTGCAGTTCTAGCACCAAAATATGGAGACAAAACTTCTCCATCTGCAACTAACAATTGCCCTGTCGCTGGATTAAAATCCATGCCTGCACCTGGACCTAACTTAATGTTCAGATTAACACCAGTGAAAACTCTACCAGTATTTGGATCTACCGTGAATAAGCGTTCATTCAAAGTGTCTAAAACATACAACTTACCTTGAGAATCAAATGCCATTGCTGAAAAATCTTGAGTCACACGAGTCGTAATCTGTGTAATATCTAATCTTCTCCCTGTTGTAGAAATGTACTGTAAATGTTGGGTTTCGTTCCTCAACCCAACCTACGCAATGCTTATCTCACGACCTTTTCACAGCCCTATAGGTAATCGACATTGCTGCCAATTGAGCTGTGTTTTAGGACGATCGCACATCATCCCACATTGCCATCTGCATATGCTAACCCCTCCAAGAAATAGTCATTTGCATAGCCTAGGGAGTAGTGCTGTCTGATAAAAGGAGACGGAAGAATGTTGGCTGAACACAATCTTACAAGTTTGCCTGAAGACGTTTATCTTTTCAAAGGCAATGAACCCCTGTTACTTGACGATCGCGAAACAATTTGGCTTGTCAAATCTGGGTCTTTAGCGCTGTTTGCTATCAATGTAGAACGCGGCATTCCCAAAGGCAAGCGACGCTTCTTATTCACCGTAAAAGCAGGGGAAGCGATGTTTTCTGCTAGCGTGTCGTCTGTGGACGGACAGCATCAAATCCTTGCAGTGGCTTTAGAGGAAACGGAACTATTGCAAGTTTCCAAAACCCAGTTCTATCAGAGGATGGTGGGAGACACAACAGCCATTGACCAAATTGAACGTTGGGTTTATCGCTTGGGTTCTGTAGTATCGGGGATAATTTCACCCACTTTACCTACACCATTACCACCAACGGGCTGTGGTGTCTTGGCAAACAAAGAAGTATTTCAACCATCACATGGAAAAGTTGTTTGGGTAAGGGTTTTGCAGGGATGTGCAAATTTGTTGGGGTTGGATAGCTTAGAAATTGCATCCAATATAGGAAGAATTCCTTTAGAATCACACTTATGGTTGCAAGCTGTCGATATTGTTGAAATTGATATCCTCTACAGCGAGGAAATTGATAAAAACTTGCTATTAGAGGGTTTAAATCACCTGCAAACCTATGTCATGCTTGCGATTCAGAGATTGGAAGCGCAAGAAACGCAGCAGGAATTGGTGCGGTTCCAACAACGGGCACAACTCAACAACCAAGCAATTGCTAACACCTTAGACAACTTTGCCACCATCTTTGAAGCCGATACACATAAAAGCTCTGCTGTCAAGCAACCCCTCAATAACGAAGAAGCACTGATGATTGCGGCTGGTGCGGTAGGGAGAGTCCTAGGAATTACAATTTCTCCTCCCGGCAACTCCGAAGACTTGCGACGAGTTCGCGACCCCTTAGAAGCGATCGCCCGTGCTTCTCGCATCCGCATCCGACGCATTACGTTGCGAGACCAATGGTGGCAGCAAGATAGCGGTCCCTTACTAGCCTATACCTCAGAAGACAACCGCCCCGTAGCAATACTACCCATTTCTGAAACCCGTTACGAAATCATCGACCCCATCCAACAAACCAGAACGTCTTGCGATCGCAAAACAGCTGCAACAATCTCCCCAACAGCCTACACCTTTTACCGACCATTACCCCAAAAACCGCGAAACTTCCTATCTCTATTTCAGTTTGCACTGCGCGGACATTTCAAAGAACTCTTCATAGTTCTGCTTGCTGGACTTGTCACAACATTACTGGGTATGATTACCCCTCAAGCAACAGCAATCCTTATCGACCATGCAATTCCAGACGCAGATCGATTGTTGCTGGTACAGGTTGCTTGCGGTTTATTAGCAACAGCACTGGGTGCAACCCTATTTCAAGTCACCCAAGCCATTGCCATCATGAGGTTGGAGACAATTGCTGACACTTCAACTCAAGCTGCAGTGTGGGACAGACTCTTAAACCTCAAAGCATCGTTTTTTCGCCAATATTCCATCGGGGATTTGAGCGCCCGCGTCAGTGTCATCACCCAGATTCGTCAAAAACTCAGCAACACCCTTCTAAAAAGTTTCTTCTCCAGTTTGTTTGCCTTGCTCAATTTAGGATTGCTATTTTACTACAGCGTTCCATTGGCACTCATAGCCACACTTGTTGCTGTAATTAACATTGGAGTTACCATCATTTCCGGTATTTTGACCTTACGCAAAGTTCGTCCCTTGCTCAACCTCCAAGGAAAACTCTTTGGGATGATGGTGCAAATCATCAACGGTGTGGCTAAATTCCGCATTGCTGGTGCAGAAGCCAGAGCATTTGCCTACTGGGGAAGACAATACCGCCATCAATTACAACTTATGCTGAGTTCCCAGGGGATTGAAGATAATCTTGCAGTAATTAACAATATCTTATCTGCATTAACTCCTGCAGTCATTTTTGCATGCGCCACAAGCTTACTCCAAAACTCCCAAGCCAATGGCGGTGCCTTCTCCACTGGTACATTTCTTGCCTTTAATGCTGCATTTGGAACATTTATCAGCGGTGCCACTAGCTTAAGCACCACAGTTGTAGACATCTTAGAAGTTTTACCCCTGTGGGAACGTACCCAACCAATTCTCCAAGCAACCCCTGAAGTTGATACCAGTAAAACAGACCCCGGTCGTCTCTCCGGACGAGTTGAAATTAAACACGTCGTGTTCCGCTATCGAACTGATGGTCCTCTCACTCTTGATGACGTCAGTATACAAGCAAAACCAGGAGAATTTATTGCTCTGGTCGGACCTTCTGGAAGCGGTAAATCCACCCTGTTTCGATTGTTATTGGGATTTGATACTCCAGAAGCTGGCACTATCTATTATGACGGGCAAGATTTTGCCGGATTGGACGTTCATGCAGTGCGCCGTCAGTTAGGTGTAGTGCTGCAAAATAGCCGCTTAATGTCCGCCTCTATTTTTGAAAACATTGCTAGTAGTGCTTTAATTACAATGGATGAAGCCTGGGAAGCAGCAAGAATGGCTGGTTTTGCGGAAGACATCGCAGCAATGCCAATGGGGATGCATACCGTCGTGAGTGAAGGTGGGAGTAACCTTTCTGGCGGACAGAGGCAACGCTTACTCATCGCCCGTGCTTTGGCGCTGCGTCCCCGAATCCTGCTTTTTGATGAAGCAACCAGTGCGTTGGACAATCGAACTCAAGCAATTGTGAGTGAAAGTTTAGAAAAGCTCAATGTTACCCGTATCGTTGTTGCTCATCGTCTCAGCACCATTCGCAATGCCGACCGCATTTACGTTTTGCAAGATGGCCGAGTTGTAGAACAGGGAAATTTCCAGCAACTTGCATCTCAAGGGGGACTGTTTAGCCAACTTATACGACGTCAACAACTATGATGGCATCAGGCATCTAAAATCAAAAAACCGCAAAGACGCAAAGAGCACAAAGATTTCGTAGGTTGGGTTGAGGAACGAAACCCAACATTTCATCAAATGTACCTCTCATATCATGTCCGGGTAAAGACTTATCATTAAGGCAGAGGGGGAGAGGGGGGGAGAGGGAGAGGGGGAGCGAGTTTGGATTTTCCTTCGTGCATTGGTTGATACGCCCTGGTTAAGAGAGAATCTTGACTTGAGTATTTGTTAACGTGTGTTGGAAATCGTTAGCGAAAATGTATCGGATTTGTAGTTTCTTCTAAGGTTTGCCACTGGGTTTCGCAGTCTTTAGCTCGCTGACTTGAAGTTACTAATTTTACCTTACTAGGCGATCGCAAACAAAGCTATTAGCAACCAACAAGTTTCTATATCATATAACCTGCCGCAGTCGGACTCATTTTTGCCGGGTCGAGCCTCCCAGACAGGGGAGTATTAGCCATTCCATTTTGTATACCACTTATATTTAACAACATCAACTCATCGCGTTGTTGCCATATAGCAAATATTTCTTGCCTTTCATCATTGAGCGTTGCTGTATCAATTTGATAAACATCATTGACCCGCTTCAACTTTAAACCCAACAAATGCAGTAACCGTTCCAGGATTTTTATAGCAGAAACGCTCCCTTTTCCCATAACTAAATTAATACCTATTGTTCTTCTAATATGTTTACTACATTGAAACGCAATATTTTTTAACAAAATCAAATCCGCATCATGCTCGGTAAACTTTCGTTCTGGTTCTAGAAACTTGAGTATTCCTAATGCTCTCAATGCCTCTACTTTTAAAGTGTAATTTCTCAAATCTGGCAGAAAAACTTTACCATCACCACAAGATAATTGTCGTTCCCATTCCTGCTTATCCTTGAGATGAAAGTACTCACTCTCGTGTGTTAGATAGTAGTGCGATAGTAATTGACAATAATATCCTTTATCATCCCGTAACTTTAATTGTGGAGTCACTTCAATACCATACTTTTGTTTCAGAATATATTTATTGATTTTGTGACGTTCCTCATAAGTCAGGGAATGTTTCCCTAAAAGCTGTTCGTATTCCAAGCGATCGATATCCCGTGCATTAGCTACAGCCGTTGCCAATGCCAATTGATTCTGTCGCTTAATTTCCCTAATTTTAGTATTAATTTCTTGTGTATTCTTACGGCTTTGCGCCCAATCTTTTTGTACCTTGAAGATTTCCAAAATTAATCTTTTGCGAGTGGATAAGTCCTTGGGATCGGTCGCTAAAAATGCAAAGCGTAAATCCCGGATAATATTCTTTTGCGTATCATTACTTCGCATAGAAACTTGATGACCATCTGCCATCAAACCCTCCTTCATCGATTGACGGTAGAAGGTGATGGAAGCATTTACTCTTGCAGCTAATTTTGACCATGTTCGTAAATGAATAGGGTCGTACACTAATGGTAAATCAACATCTATATTGTGTACCGGGCTCAGCAAAGCTAAGTTTTCTTTTTGATTTTCCTGATACCAACATGATAAAGAACGATAATTTGTACTGCCACTACCAATTAAACCAATTCCTCGCTTGGCACACCAAATAAAGCGGGGTATATTATCGCGTACTCTTGCCAATGCTTGTCGTGCTTCAAAATCAGGAATAACTCCCTGAAAAATACCATAAACTCGGTCAAAGTGTTGAACATCAATACTAATTCCGGTACCCAAGCTAGGCGTGACAAAAACCGTGTCATATTCAGCAACTTTCTGATTAATAGATGCTACAAAATCAACTGCTGCATGACCGGGAGTATTAGTTGTATGACTGCTAATAACTAGAGTGTTGGGAAACTTGTGTTGTAATCTAGCTAAACGTTCTTTAAGATAGCGTTCAATTGTTTCACAGCTGTAACGTCCAGAGCGACTGTCAGTTGTTACATAACATTTATATCCTGTCATTAAATCTAATTCAAGCTGATGAATCAGAGGAGTTGGATTTGGAGAATCATAAAAGGTCGTATTCCAACCTTGCTTTGGTTTCCACTGATTAACCAAAAGCCAAGGATCTATTTTAATTCCAGCCAAGGATTGCAAATACTCCAATGAAACATCTGATAGATCGGCATCTTGAGCTATAACTAATCCCTCTGTCTTGAGTACGGTTGAAATTAACTCCTGAAATCTTTTTAAAATTTTGACACGTTTATCTTTACAAGTACTGCTATTCAGTAGGTGCCATAATGATTGTTCGACCTCATCCAAAATGATAATCGCCCCTTGCCAATCTTGAGGATTGAGTTTCCAAATAGAATCAATGCATAGTCCCAGGGAGTAGGGGGTAGGGGAGTGTGGTTGATAAATCTCCCTCTCCTCCTTTCCCAACCCCCATTGAATACCGATTTTTTCACACAAAAATCGTCCTAATTGAATTCTATGAGTAATTAATAAGACTGGTTGATTTTTACTTTTTGCTTCCTTGACAACAGTTTGCAGTGCTGTAGTTTTTCCCGTTCCTTTTGCAGACTTAACTCCGACTAATCCAGAAGATGGAAAAGGTATTTCGCCCAAGTAGGGACGGTTGAACGTTAGGGTAGGAGGAATGGTTAATTCAGTGTGTGGCTTACTATGAGCAAGATAAACTTCTAAATCAATGCTTTGGCGATAAAGAGACTCAAAAGCACTCGCACCTTTAGCAACGATAAAATCATCTACTCCTTTCTCCATTCCTGGAAGTTCGACAACTTGAACGGGGCAATTTCTTTTTTGTAATAAAAAACCTAGTTGAGCGATAGCATTATTTACAGCTACAATTTTCTTTGGTTGAGTTTCAAAATCAAAGCAAATATAAAATGTACGCTTAGTGATAGTGAATGCCCCTAAATCGGGAATCAGCTGACGACTAATTACTTTGCCAAACTCATCTTTGACAACGCGGTAAGCACTTGTAATTCCAGGAATGCCTATAGCTGCATACCCTTGTGTTAACAGTGTTGCTGCTTTCTTGACACCTTCGCAAATAATTACGGGTACATTCCTTTCCATCACCCATTGCCAAAAGCCTTCTGCTTCGCCATAAGAGTTGATGCTCAGACTATCGGGCATAGCCACATTGTAACGCCCAGACACTTGCTGCCAGATATGAAGTGGTACCCGCAGACAAAAGATTCGTGTTGGCGTACTGGGGGGATGCTCGTACTTGATGGATTTTTGATTTTCATTCAGTCGGGGTTGGTTTGGCTTAAAGCACCCCCACTCCATAGCTTTCCAATGGTTCAATGGATCGAGCCCGGAACACCACCAACCACCATCTGTGATATGAGCATAACGCTGCAACCACCCACTTCTCACCATTCCGGTGTTTGTACGAGGTAGATGTTCGGAAATTAACAGATATTCATAAGCCGCTGTGCCTTGAAGTGACTTAAAGTTGAGTTTAGCAATGTCTAAATTTATACCACTATCATTGACTAATTCCTCAAGGTGCTGGTTGTGTAAATCGTACAGATACATTGGTAAGGCAGTCATGGAGGATGATGAATTTAAAACCTTACCACGCATTCGCTGATTTTGACAGGTGGAGATTGTGAAGGTTCTCTGACACTTTTGTATTCAGGGGAGTAGAAGATACATCGGTCGAGCGTGAAGAAGTTGTTCTTGTCTTCTATATAAGTAAATTAATAGTACAGAAGAATGCTTTTAACGATCGCAAAATGTACTATCACAATTCAGTAAATATACGTTCTATTACTACCTTACCAAGCACAGCTTGAAACTTAAGATGAAATCAGAGCAGCACCATTTTTATTAAGTATTTTCTCTGTTTTTTTAGCAATAAGTAACTGATAAAAACATAACTAAAGAAGAAAACTAAAGATTAATATCTCTCTAAATCAGTACTTCCATTAGAGAAAATCAAGGTTAATAGATGATTGAATTAATGCAGTTTATATATTCACAAATTTATAATTTTGCCAAGAACCATCCTTCCGATTTCATGACTTGTTTAAGTTTGATGATACTTTTTATTTTTTTGTCATATTTAAATGATTTTAACCACGCGCAGGACCAAAAATATCTTGATAGTCTAGGTGAAAAAAGATACATTAAAGGTTATAGACGTAAAGATGGAACATTTGTCAGAGGTTATTATCGGCGTAAATCCAAGTAGTTATGAAAATATATGTAGTATGAATTTCAGTATATAAATGTGCTTATCGTCACTTCATCGGGTTCAGCAATAGCGCAATCCCATACCTAAGTTCTCCAGTACTAGGCTACAGTTTCCAATTCATTAGGATGAATAATGACTTTACCTAGTTTCTCACTGAAATAGACACGAAAGAATTTTCTAGTTCTTTGCGATCTTCGTGCCTTCGCGGTTCAAACATATTTTAGTAACCACGAAGACACGAAGGTCACAAAGGTAAGATTACGATTAACTTATGCCCCAACGGATTCCTTAGCAGCGTACATCACTTCTAGAGTGATTTGAGAGAAATTCCGCTCGCGAGCAAATTTTTCTGTGTTGCGCTTCACTTTACCGCGTACAAATCCAGGAACTTTGTTTAATTCTGCCTGGGCTTCCTTAGTCCAAGCGAAGTCAGAATCGGTGGAAATACTCTTGGTAATAACTTCTTTGGTATCGTGTCCGCCGAAGATTTCTAAGAGGTGGTCTTCCATTCCCAAGGTGAAGGAGTTGTAAACCAAATCGGCAATTTGGTTTGTGCCTTCGTAACCTACAAATGGTTTGTAACCAATGGGAAAGTTCTGGATGTGGATGGGCGCAGCAATAACACCGCAGGGAATATCCAATCGCTTACCTACGTGTCGTTCCATCTGGGTACCGAAAATCGCAGAGGGTTCAACACGGGCGATCGCATTGCCAATTTCGGTATGATCGTCGGTAATAATGACTTCATCACAGTACTCGCTGACTTGTTCCCGGAACCAATCAGCATCATACTTACAGTATGTTCCTGCCCAAACAACGTGAATGCCCATCTCCCGTGCCAAAATCTTGGTTATGGCTGCTGCATGGGTATTGTCACCAAACACCACTGCTTTTTTGCCAGTCAAGTTCTGACAGTCAATAGAACGGGAGAACCATGCTGCTTGAGAAACATACAGGGTTTGGTCGTTGATGTACTCTTCGTAATCAACATTGGCACCTTGAGCGTTAATCACCTGCTGAATCTTGCGGATGCAACGAGCCGTTTCCACAACACCCATAGGAGTAATGTCTACATAGGGCATCCCAAATTCTGCTTCCAGGTAACTAGCTGCCATAATACCTAGTTCCCGGTATGGTACGAGGTTAAACCAGGCGCGGGGCAAGTTTTTCAGCTCGTGAACGGAAGCACCTTCTGGAAGAACGACATTGACCTCAATGCCCAAGTCAGCCATCAATCGCTTCAATTCCGTGCTGTCGTGTTGGTTGTGGAAACCAAGGGTGGAAATACCGATAATGTTGACCGAGGGCTTGGACGTTTTCCCTTCTGGAAGTTCGCCTTTCTTGCGAGCTTTCTCAATGTAGTATTGTACGATTTGATGTAAAGTGCGATCGGCTGCCTGTAGTTCGTTAACCCGGTAGTGATTGACATCCGCCAACAACACATCGGACTTAGTTTCCAGCGTTGCCCGCTCTACAAAGTTTTGTAAATCTTCTTGTAGAATACTTGAAGTACAGGTGGGAGTTAACACAATCAGGTCTGGGCGCTCTTCCGCGTCTTTACGGGTGATATTGTCCACCACTTTTTCTTGTGAACCGCGTGCCAAGACGTTGCGGTCAACAATACTGGCTGTGACCGGGGTGAAGTTTCTCTCCCGCTCTAACATTGAGCGCATGACGTTGAAGTAATCATCGCCCAGTGGTGCGTGCATGATAGCATGAACGGTACCAGGGTAGTCCCATCGACTACGCTCCTCCTCGATGATTTTTGTTTACAAAGCAAGTTTTCAGTTTTTGTTATCACCAGAGCTCGAACCGATCCACCACTTGACCTTATAAATCAGACAGTATGGGGTTGAGCAACTAGAATATATTCTCTTGCAGCATGACTCCGTAGAGTCGCACTTGCCAAGACAAAAATGAGAATGTTTAAAAAAGTGTAACTTTTGATGGAGCTGTTTGCAAGCGTGTAAGCACATGGGTTTACGTAGCTTGACAGTACTTTACGTTACTAAACTTACCGGGCGTCAGTTATCAGTAAAAATTTGACAACTGACGCCCGATCTGCGGAATTTTCGGCTTTTGGCTTCCACGCACCCGAATTTCTCTCTAAATTGCTAAACTACAGCCTCAATACTCTGTAGTTGGCATTTAGCCGATGCAGTCCCCAAACGGTCGATGACCTGTTCGGCGCTAATCAACCGCTTCAGCACAACTTGACCAATGGATTGACCTGATTTTCCTACTTGTGCTTGTGCTGTTGGCTTTACCTCTACCATGAGAACGGTATCTTCAACTTGGTAAAGCCACAGAACTTCGTTTTGTTCAACAAGACAGATATTCAATCGGTGAATATCTGGTTGGCGACGCCATGCGGACACCTGCCATAGTCCATCAGATGCCCACACTCTACCAACTGTCCAACCTTCGGATAAAAAGAAGTACTTCACAACTTTTAGTCTCTCGCTACTAAATTCTAAATTTCCGTTTGGTGAATATCCCAATAACGTCAGTCAGTGCTGTCTAAATATTAAGATTTGTGATAGAACCATGCTGCCTAATTCTCAAGCATCTATCGCTTGGAGGTGTAGCCGAGATTTTACTTGAGCTAGGTATTTGCTGTTTGGGCTAGGATGCACCTAGATCAATACTTTTGATGAGCACTGTTTGAGCTACTGGAAAAGGCTAGCAAATAATTATGCTAATGTTTGTTAATTTTAGACAAATTTAAATAATTTCTATCTTTTTGAAAAAGTTTACATCTGGCACTAGTGTTAAGGAAGTTACTTGGGTTATCTGCATTTTGTTCATTTTTTAAATTGACCTATATAAATAATTTTTCAATGTTAAAACTACCGAAATACCATAGCTTCGCTACAGCATAGCGGCAAATCGCACAGGAGGTAGTAAGCACCCAAGGCAAGGAGATAGTTAGCTCCTTTCCGAAGGATGCTATAAATCTAGCATTAGTATTGCTAGGGCGATCGCCATGCGGGTTCTGCTTTCACAGACGCACTTCCTGCGGTTGACGAGTGCTTTTTGCACGGTGGAAGGCTTTCTGAAAGAACCCCTTGCTATACGGACAATCGCTCTCCTTCTACTTTGCAGTAAGTCTGGATACAAACAGATTATGAAACTCAGCTTGTGCACGATTGTCAAGAACGAAGAAGCAACATTACCTAAATGCCTTGGCAGTGTTAGAAATGTTGTAGATGAAATGGTAGTGTTAGATACAGGTTCAACAGATAGCACTCCAGAAATTGCGAAAAAATTCGGAGCCAAGGTATATCACTTTGAATGGTGTAACAACTTCAGTGCTGCCCGAAATGAAGCTTTAAAATATGTTACGGGTGATTGGGTTCTTGTACTTGACGCAGATGAAACTCTGACGCAGAAAATAGTACCCCAGTTAAAACAATCCATACAACGAGAAGAATATATCCTGATCAACCTCCTTCGCCATGAAGTAGGTGCGGAACAATCCCCATACTCTTTAGTTTCTCGTTTATTCCGCAAGCATCCTGAAATTTCCTTTTCTCGCCCATATCACGCTTTGGTGGATGACAGTGTCTCCGCACTTCTTCGTAAGGAATCACAATGGCAAATTGGCTATTTGGAAGAAGTTGCTATTTTACACACGGGTTATCAAAAGCAGGCAATAGACCGGCAAAATAAATTTGCTAAAGCACAAGTAGCAATGGAAGAGTTTCTGCAAGCAAATCCCAGCGATCCCTATGTTTGTAGTAAATTGGGTGCATTGTACGTAGAACACGGGAAAATCATACAAGGTATCGAGTTGTTAGCGCGAGGAGTTGCTTCTGCTGAGGAAAACTACGATATTTTGTACGAACTCTATTATCATTTGGGCATTGCCTACAGTCGCTTGCAAAATACCAGACAAGCGATCGCTCATTATCAAGCGGCTATCAAGTTGCCTATTTATCCGATACTAAAGTTAGGAGCTTATAACAATCTTGGTAACTTGTTCAAAGCATCTGGAGATTTAAATGGTGCAAAGATTGCTTATGAAACGGCTTTGAAAATAGATCCCGGTTTTGCAGTGGGACATTACAATTTGGGAATGACACTGAAAGCAATGGGTTTGTTCAAAGACGCTATTATTGCTTATCAAAAAGCAATTCAGTTAAATCCTAAATATGCCGAAGCATTTCAGAACCTAGGAGTTGTACTGCTAAAACTTGGCTATGTCCAAGACAGTTTAACTGCTTTTAGAACTGCGATCGCTCTTCACGAACAACAAAACCCTGACGAGGCAAAGCGCCTGCGCCAAGGTTTGCAAGAGATGGGGTTGTTGAATTGATAGTAGTTAGTAGTTAGTTGTTAGTTGTTATGAGACAATCAACCACTAACCACTAACCAATAACTGATTTTACAAACCTTTCCAATCTATCCATTCCTTTTTCAATTGTTGCCAGATCTGTGGCATAGGAAAGGCGAATATTGTCATCAGCACCAAAGGCTATTCCTGGAATAACTGCCACTTGCTCTTTTTCCAGCAAGGCGTTACAAAATTCCAGAGATTTTAGCCCTGTTTTGCTAATATCCGGAAATAGGTAGAAAGCGCCATCAGGTTTGGAACACGTGAGCCCCGGTATGGCGTTCAGTCTTTCTAACATCACCTCTCGCCGTTTTGCGAAAGCTAGGCGCATTTCTTCGACACAGTCTTGAGAACCTTCCAAAGCTGCTATGGCACCATATTGGGCAAAAGTACACACATTAGATGTACTGTGGCTTTGAATAGTAATTGTTGCTTTAATCAAATCAAGAGGTCCTGCCAAATATCCTATCCGCCATCCTGTCATAGAGTAAGCTTTGGCAAAGCCATTGCTAATAATAGTGCGGGCAAAAATTTCTTCTCCGAGTGAACCAATAGAGACGTGTTTTGCACCGTCATAAAGAATTTTTTCGTAAATCTCGTCAGAAACGACAAGGATATCACTCTCAACGACAATTTCAGCGATCGCTTTAATTTCATCTGGTGTGTAAACCATCCCGGTGGGATTGGATGGGGAGTTGAGGATGAGTAATTTTGTCTTAGGTGTAATCGATTTCCGCAATTGTTCGGGAGTAATTTTATAACCCGTAGAAGCATCGGTAGACACAATAACTGATACTCCACCAGCAAGCGTAACCATTTCAGGGTAGCTTAACCAGTAAGGGGCAGGGACGATCGCTTCATCCCCTGATTCAATCAATGCCAGTATCAAATTAAACAGCGAATGTTTACCGCCATTGGTGACAATGACATTTTCTGCTTTATAATCCAGACCGTTATCAGTGTTTAGCTTGCGAGCAATCGCTTCCCTTAACTTCGGTTCCCCAGCTGCTGGTCCATATTTGGTTTTACCTTCATCCAAAGCTTTTTGTGCAGCAGCTTTGACGTGCGCCGGACTGTCGAAATCTGGTTCTCCAGCGCTAAAACTACAAACATCTATTCCATCTGCCTTCATCGCCTTGGCTTTTGCTGCGATGGCTAAGGTTATGGAAGGCGTTACCTGACTAACTCTTCCTGCAAGCTTCATTGTCACTTAAAATTAGGTAAATTCTTACCTATTTAAGAATATCCCAGAAACTTTATCGATTTTTGTCTTTTAAGAATTACTTTGGTAAGAGGTTAATGGTTAGTGGTTAGTAGTAAAATTGAACTACTAACTACTAACTACATACATTCCCTGCCAACCGTTGCCTATTTTCCACTTTGTACTTTGTTACGGGCAAGTTCTTGCTTAACGGGACTGGCGATCGTAATCCTTTGCCCCAAAAGCACGCTGAACTTGGTTGTTACCAAGTTCTTCACCAGTTCTCTTTAACATATTGAGAGGGTTGTTCTGATTACTACCGATTCCCGAATCTTTAGGGAGGGCTTGTGCAGCTCCCTTACCGCTCTCAAGGTAGTCATCACCATCAATATTTGGTTTAATATTGGCGTAACTTCCCATTTTTTCTTCTGCTTTCTCAATACCTGCTTTGATGGCACTTGAGTTGGTTGAATAATCGCCTGAATAGTAACCTGCAGCTTGAACTGAGAGAGCAGGTAGGCTAATGAACCAGACTAAACCAGCGAGTAAAACGACTGCTATCTTGCGGCGCAATTGATTCAATCTTGTGTTATAATCTAACATTCGGAAAATTTTCTCCTTATTTAGAATTCCCCTGAATGTTAGGGAAACTTGCCGAAAGCTAGCTTCATCCTCTAGGTTGGTTACTTAGTATATAAAAAGTATGGTTGAGCATTTGTGGTAACACGTCCCATAATTGGGTCTACCATTCTCATCTAAAGACCTTCAAGAGCGTGGAAACCACAAAAAATCATACCCTTAGCCTTTGCCTAGGTAGAAATAGCACGGGTAATGACTTCATTCTGTTGGATTTGCCCACGTATCCCTTCACTACATTTCCTACTGTTAACGGTTCGCTGGCACTACACCAGAAAAAAGAGTCTGGCTGGCTGAGAAAATTTTGAACCCTTCCGACAAAGTAACTTCCATTCTCAGTATCTAGTGCAAAAATGCGAAAAAACTCGTACTGCAAAGTGTTTGATTGGTTCATTGTACTTCTCCCTACTCGAGCCAATTTAAATAACTACTTATTCCGGCACATCCTTTGTTGCTGTTGCAAGTCGTGACTTTTGGAATTGTAAATGCAGATATCGCTGAACAAATAAACTGACTATTCATTTAAGCAAATAATAGTGAGGAAATTCTGAGTAAGCTCAAGATTTTGTTGGTCTTGATATAATGGCAAACCAAATTGTTGGTTAAATATTGCTTGAGCATTGGTAGATTACCGATTTCAGTGCTCTATATTTAACAATTTTTGTAGTTAGGGCTGTGGCACTTCAAATGTTGTACGGCATAGCTAGTAGGTTGGGTTAAGGGACAGCGAAACCCAACAAATGACTAGGGCGGGCAGGGATGCCCACCCCACAAGAGTTTTATATTTCTCTTTGTACCTTACTCACCTAAGAACCTCTGTAAGGTTCGTTCCGCAAATTAACAACTGACGGATTGTGTTGGGTGAGAAGCGGTTAAGCTATGGTCACCTCAGATGATAAGTAGACATCTTGGATGAGATGAAATAACTTCACTCCTTCTTGGAATGGACGTTGGAATGCCTTTCGCCCGGAAATAAGCCCTGTACCGCCAGCACGCTTGTTAACGATCGCCGTGCGAACTGCCTCAGCAAAGTCATTTTTCCCGGAAGCCCCACCAGAATTAATCAGCCCTGCACGTCCGCAGTAGCAATTCAAGACTTGGTAACGAGTCAAATCAATTGGATGATCGGTTGTTAAGTCAGTGTAAACCCGCTCGTGGGTTTTACCGTAACTTTTGCCAGTTCCCTTAGCAACGGCTCCGTAGCCATTGTTATTTTCAGGCAACTTTTGTTTGATAATGTCAGCTTCAATTGTCACACCCAAGTGATCATTTGTCATTGGTCATGAGTCATTTGTAACTATCAAGGACAAAGGACTAAGGACAAAGGACTAAGGCCAAGAGACCAACGGCTATTTTCTCATTGCAACAGAAATTGCTTCTTCAAGTTGCTCTTTAGCTAAATTGGTCAGAATAAATACCTCTTGCACCGTTTTCCCCTGACGTGCAATGACCTTAAAGCCACCTCGAATTGGTACAGATACCCGCAATTGTAAATGAGGGCAGTGACCTTTGACTCGCCCAAGCTCCCCAGGTGTTATGGTTTGAATTCCATTCTGCTTCGTCAGTCGCTCTAGGACTGGGATAAGGCCGCTAATATGGGTCGAGTGATTCCAAACAAGCCTGCCCTCAGAGGGTTTAGTCATTATTTTTACGCTGCTTCAAGAGGAGCCATTGTTAATCCAGCTCGACGTAACTGTTGGTGATAAAGTTCAGCAGGTTCTTGCGGACCTACCCAAACAATGGCTTGACCTTCGTAATGCACCTGGTTAGTCAGTTCCCAAGCGCGATCGCTAGTCATACCCGGAATGTATTTTACCAAACAGTCATGAACGTGCTGGAATGTATTAAAGTCATCATTCAAGACTATCACTTTATAATTCGGATATGGCTTTTGGGTCACTTGACTAGACCGTTCAGGAGCTATAGTTGGTGAAGTTGAAGCTGCTGAAAGTCGTGTCATCATAATCATGCTTGCCTAAAAGGCTTAACAAAACTACACTACGATTAATTAGTTTAATCCATAGTCAGTTGTCATTTGTCATTTGTTATTTGTTCTTTGGGAAAGACGTAGGGTGGGCATTGCCCACCAATGACTAAGGACAAATGACTAAATTATTTCCACTCATCCCAATTTTCGTTGAAAATCGAGGTATCTGGAAAGGCGGTGGGGTTGCCGTTTTTCTCCAACAACTGTTTCAACGCTTGTAATTGCGATTCTGGTTTGGGTAACTCGTCAACAAGTTGATAAGGTGCAATACCATTTTTTAGGGCGAAAGCCGCCGTTGTTCCTGCGGCAGCACCAGCTGACCACTCAAAAGAGTGTACCCTGTAGGCTGCGGCAGCAATATGACTGGTTGCAATGCTCTTACCACCCACTAGCAAATTATCAATCTTTTGCGGAATCATTGCTCTTAAAGCAATTTGGAACGGATAAGCCTGTCCGGCACCACGTCTTTCTCCTGCACGTTCCGTATTACCGGGTGCTTCTGGAGGGCTTTGAGTCATACAAGGATGGAAATCAATGGCGTAGTGACCGATACCTACAGCATCGGGGAAAATGGTAGAACGAGTTCGTCGCATTGTGTTTTCTGGTGGCTTTTGACCGGAGAGAACCGATGCTGCTTCCAAACCAGCTAATGCAGCTTTAAGACGGCGATACTCATCCGGTGGGAGTGTTTTGCGGTAGTACTCGTCAGTGTAGTCGCGACGAGAAATATCGATTTCCCAAATAGTAAACCCTTGGGGTTGTCCCCAACTCGGGCGTCCAATAATGCGCCTTCCTTCCCTCATATAAGGATGTTTGGACAAGCCATGGGCTGTTCCCATTGGGGAATCTAACCCCGATAGATAGCGATTATTGGGGTGCAGTTGCTTGACTCCATCACCCAATTGGGAATCGGTAGTCCCAGCCACCAGCCAGTAATAATAACCTAGGGCAATCTCTTCACCTTTGCGTAAAGCATCTGTCCTCAGTCCACCCATCCAACCTCCTGATTTCAACTGACCGGAAGCTTGTAGCTGTTCGCGGGTATAAATGAGGTTATCCTTCGAGGTTCCGGGACGGTAGTCATTCCCCCAAGTCCAGTTTTGCATGGAAATGTCTTCTGGGGCAGGAGCAGAAAACTTAACTCCTCCGAATTGCATCGGTTCCCCTTCTCTGGGACTCCAAATTCGACGGTAAGTGAAGACCAAAGGAAAACTTGCCAGTCGTTTTAATTCGTAACTGTAGTATGGTGCATACTGCGGGTAAAATGGTGGCATCGTCTGGTTTTGCGGTCCCTCCGTAGCCTCCATTGCAAAGGTGTAAGTAAAGCCCTGGGTACAAAAGGGGTCGTTGGTGGCACTGGAAGAAGAAGGTTCTAAGTAAGAGCGAGCATCAATGCCCAGTCGGTAGGGCACATCAGCGAGAGCAATAATTTCTCCAGTTTCCGAGGCGTCCACAACATACCAGTTTGGAGCATTGGTGTTTCCTTTGGCTTTGCTTGCCCTGGGAACAAGGCGAATAATGTTTTTCGTAAACCGAGAAGAGTTTTCGTAGGTATAGGCGTCTTCGATGGTTTGAGATAAGGGGAATGTGTTGAGGGGTGGTGTGCTTTTGGCTGGTTGATGTTGGATCGCGATCGCAGCGTTAATCAGTTTACCATCGCTGCTATATTCCAAATCTTTAATGACCGTGTTGGGAAACCATTGTAACTTCCCTCGACCCTTCCTTTCGGCATCCTTAAGCATTGCGGTCAAGATTTCGTGACCATCACGAGGCAAATAGCAAGAATCACTCACCCAGCAATCACCGGGATTGATATCTCCCTTATACTTACGCTCAATGCGCTGGCGTAATTCTAAGTAACCTCGAGAGTAAAATAATTTATTACGCTGGGTAGGGCGTTCATCCAAAGCAGAAGTTCCTTGAGAAGAAATTTGTCCTCCCACCCAATCAGTAATTTCCGTCAGGCAAACAGTTCTTCCTGCAAGTAACCCTTCATAGGCGGTAGCAGCACCAGAAAGCCCACCACCCACGACAAGGATATCGCAATTAACTGTTTTATCTGGGTTTCTTGGTGGTGCAGCAATGACCGAGTATGGTGCGATAAAAGTTGAGATGAGAGTTAAAGAAATAAGTGATGCATTTTTGCGCTTCATATTAAGCACGATTCCGTTCGACTCCGTTTGGCAGCTTTAACAGCATTTTCCTCAAGTGGTTTGGTGATTCTTTCTTCACAGCCAAACAAAGAAAACCTGCGGATGCCCCCTTTCCGTAGGTCTCATTTGACTTTTCACCCGCCATACTGATTGGGTAGGCAGCGAAGGTCTCAGTTTGGCAGGTTGAAACGATGTCACCTTTGCTAGGTACTATAACAGTAGTTGAGACGCTATCAGCCTAAAAATGTTCTGAATGAACGGAAGTCTTGAAGATTTCACGCAAAGACGCAAAGTTTTTCTTAGCATCATTAACTCTTTGCAAAAAAAAATTACGTACTCATAGACACTTCAAAAAATGTTGGTTCATTGTTCCTCCCAGCTATAGTTAGCCAGTTTACCTAAAAAGAGAATTGCTCCTATAGTGTTAACAGCAAGGGTCATACCATCGTTTAGTGAGTCACTCAAGCGTACTGTCAGTTTTTTATTAGGTCGTGATGTTTGAGGTTGGAGAACGGTAAAGTTTTCATTTTGCAAGGTATCGATGCGATCGCAAAGTGCATCCTTTTGCCCAACCTCGCTTCCTGGGCTTGTGCTGTTGTTCTGTAATAGGGAAGGGACTTCTGGCATAAATTCGTTGGCAATAGGCAGACTATCGCACTTCTGGTCTAAGTTTCCAGTATTTCCTGTATTATCTTGCTCTGGTTGGATTTGAGTTAATGTAGAAAAAATTTTGTTTTCTTGTTGAAGCTGATTTACAATTTGGCTGAATAAAGCTTGATTATCTTCTTGTAATTTAGCCAAACCGATCCCACTAACTATTACCCGAGCATCAGAATTTTCTTCTATCAATCTAACCGTTTCTTTATCCTCTGTTTGCTGACTTTGTGTGGATGGTACTCCGACAATTTCCAGTTCAATATCGATAGGTACTTTTAACATCATAGAGACATTAATCTTTTGTCCTTTTGAATAGCTGTTTGGATTGGGTGATATAGACATAAGTTTTGGAAATTTTGAGTTTCGGTAATTGAAAGTCTTGAAAAAGAAAGAATTTAGAAAGAGATTATTCTTTTTTTAGCGATCGCATAGTTTAATACCGTTTCACGCTAATCACAATCAATATAAATTTTGTAGAGACGAGCCATGGCGCGTCTCTGTACTATCGATTTGTATGATCCTTTTCGTGAAATGGTATAAAACAAGTAACTCAAAACTAAGGATTTATGACAGATTGTCAATAAAATCGACTATCTAAAATACAGCAGATTACAACGCTGAGGAGGTACAGGTTGTTGTAAGGGCAAACAACCGTTTGCCCCTACCCATGTACTTTATTTACTTGAAAAATGCTGTATGTCTGTTGTGCAAGCAATTAGTACTTGTCGTAGCCATTTTGCTGACATACGGGTGGTAATGCTCGTACTTCTGGATTGAGGTAGATATCTGGTTCGAGGTAAACAGCAACTTGCTCGCGCACAGAATCAGGTGTTTTGACGGCTACCGTGGGTTCGATGTGGATGGGAATGTTTAATTTAATAGGCACGGTAAATTCACAAGCTTTATAAGATTCAGCTTTGTATTCAGACATTGGTTTGACTCCTTTGGTTGGTTAAAAATTGTGTGAATAGAGAAATTGGTTATGCTTCTGGTGCATTTTGATATGTAGGTAATTGGTATTTTTCATAGCCATTTTGATGGCAAACAGGTGGAACTGCCCGCACTTCTGGATTCAAGTGAATATCTGGCTCGAAGTAAACAGCCACTTTTTCGCGGACAGCGTTAGGTGTTTTAATGGCTACTGTGGGCTCAATATGAATGGGAATATTTAATTTGATGGGAACAGTGAATTCGCAGGCTTTATAAGATTCAGCTTTGTATTCAGACATTGGTTTGACTCCTTGAGTTGGTTAATAATGTGAATGAAAAATATTACTTATGACTGTTCTGTAGTTTGTTGTGCGGGCAACTGGTATTTGTCATAGCCATTTTGGTGACAAACAGGTGGAACTGCTCGTACTTCTGGATTTAGGCGAATATCTGGCTCGAGGTAAACAGCCACTTTTTCGCGGACAGCGTTAGGTGTTTTAATGGCTACTGTGGGTTCAATTTGGATGGGAATATTTAATTTGATGGGAACATTGAATTCGCAAGCTTTGTAAGATTCAGCTTTGTATTCAGACATTTTTTTGACTCCTTTAGTTGGTTAGTAATGTGAATAGAGAAATTGGTTATGCTGGTTGTGCAGTTTCATAAGCAGGCAACTGATATTTGTCGTAGCCATTTTGGTGACAAACAGGCGGAACTGCCCGTACTTCTGGATTCAGGCGAATATCTGGTTCGAGATGTATGTGTACTTTCTCACGAACAGAATCAGGTTTTTTGAGAACTACTGTCGGCTCAATATGAATGGGAATGTTTAATTTGATAGGCACAGTAAATTCACAGACGTTATGAGAAGAATTAACGTTGTATGCAGACATAATCTTGGTTGTGTTCTTAATAACAAATTGTTACGAGCTAAGGTTTGTTAAGCTTAGTTTGCTTGCCTTAATAGCTCTTTTTATAGAAAGCAAAAACTAATTACCGATTTCTCATCGAGTTAACCTGATTTGCTTACCTTCAATCTTTAATAGATGCAAGCAAAATTTACTGATGCACTTTTTTAAGTGAGTGAGAGAGAAAGCGTGAAAATGCTTTTTAGGTAAAGGGTTTAACGCTTCAGATTGCCTAAAGACAGATTCCTGAGTCACTTAAGATTGTTGTAGAGATGGGTCATATCATGTCCGGGTAAAGACTTATCATTAAGGCAGAGGGGGAGAGGGGGGGAGAGGGAGAGGGGGAGCGAGCGCTTCTAGTTGAGCGAACTTATACCGTAGAGTTGGGTTTGTCCAAATTTATCTAATTGTGGGTAACTTTGTCCAAAGTTTTAGAAGCGGTAAGAGGCAACTATGTACATTTCTGTTGGGGATTCAAACCCCTACCGATTGCGAGCAACGCCATATACCTAGGTCGGGCTATCCTTCTTACAGTACTGGCTCCCGTGTAAACGGTGGGGTTTTAGATCCCGAGGGCTGAAGTCAAAACTTGGCTCTTGCAAAAAATTATTTGCTACTCGACAATTACAGAACTTGTCCCCTGAATTGAAACTTCTGAAGTAGCTAATATATGACGACGCTTGAACGCAATTGACTTCGACTTTGTCTCAGGTAAAACAGCTACTGCAATATCGTTACGCCAGACTAAAGGCATAGCATGTTGTTGTAGATGATTTATAGAAACAACTAACTCATGCCAAGGACAGACAATAGTGCTTTTTTGACAATCAAAGTGGCCTAGATGAAGCGGTCCACCCCGATGAGGACAATTATCTGTTACTAAGAATATGCCGTTGTCTAAGGATATGAGGAAGAAACGCCTATTATCATGAATCAGAAAGTTTAATAGATGCGGATCGAATTTTACAACAGGCATTTTTGATAGTCTCCGATTGAATAGATGTTGTACACGCATTCTTCGGATTCAATGATGGCTCCATGCAGTCGATTATGCTGAATGACCGTGCCTTCGCCAGCATTGAGTATTGTGTAGCGATCGTGACCTGTAACGAACTTCATTACACCTGACTGAATATAACAAAGCTCATCACCATCATGAACGTGAGTCACTGACAATTCACCGCGAGGCTCAATAAACTGCTGCATCTTCGGATTGATGCTACCATCTTGAATTTTCGCGTAGACTGACGATCCTAAAGCTTTGTACTTCAGCCCGTCGTCAGCCCAATGCACCTGGTCAATGAAATCTTGGTCGGCTATTTCAGATATGAGACTGGCTTCCTCAAAACCCCGCACAATATCAGGAATTATTCCTTCACCATAAACGGCGATCGCTGGTTTAATCAGCTTTTCCAGCACCATTCGACTGTGATGATAATCAATATGGACATGTTCGCTAAAATAGCGGTTGTTAATGCTTGAACCAAAGATTTTCTTCATGGTTTTAGCAGTAAGTTCGCAGAATTTGATGAAGGTTGTTTCTGCGTAAAAAATGGCTCCTAAATAGCGGAAGAATTTCGAGTGGTCGGCGCAGATGTAATTGAAGTAATTATTTAACATCAGCGAAGATGTTAAATAGAATTGCCAATAACTGTGTGGCGTTGATTCTAAACCAATACTTTCGAGTGTTTCTTCAAATAATTTGCTGTGTTTTGTCTGATGAACACCGTAGCCGTATTCGTCAATAACAATCTTAAATAGCTCTGATTGCAGAGAACCATAGTAGCCCAAAATATTCCTAGACATTGCTGAAGATTCAACTAGGAAATCACCAGCTAATTGAATCAAAAAGGTTTTGGCAGCATGGACTGGATCTGTCGAACCTTCGATTGTTTCCATTACCCGACTGTTTTCTGTCTTTTTGACGGTTTCTATATACTCTTGGAAATACTCCTCAACAGCAGCAACACTCCAATTACCAGTCACAGATATTTCAGTATCAAGGAATGAGAAAATATAGTGTTCCAACCAAGGTTTGATAATATTCCCTAAAGCCAGAAGTTTTGAATCATAAAACTTGTCAAAATCTTGGCGTTTATGAACAAAATCATGTTTCGGCAGGAAGACAAAATTGCTTTCATACACAGTTAGCAATGTTCGATTAGCAGTCAGACTATTGTAAGTCAGCAAATTCTTTCGGTTTAAAGGTTTTGAAAAGTCCAAATAATGGAAAATGTGCGGTCGCAAAGTTCGATGATAGGGATTGTCTTCAAGCAACCATTCCTCTGTATCCTTAAATAGGTCGCATTTGCCATATTCAACTAAACATGACTTGAAAAAATCATAGTCAGTAATGTTCAGAGCAGCAGAGGTCTCTTGCGACAATCGAGTTTTTGTTTGCATGGTATTTTTTACCTACTTAATCTAAATAAAAATGGCTAACAGTTTTGTTGACTTGACAGACAAACGACTCAAAAGAGATCTTCAAAGTCAACGTGAGTCAAAAATGATGCAAGGGGTTCGAGCGCGTTTCAAATCATCGCTACATAGAGAAAAGTTTCTAAGGTTGTGCGATCGCAAGAAGCTGATATCTTAAATTTCAGCTTCAGCAACATTTTTTACATCCTCTTATTTTCAAAGGCTTTGGTAATCTGAAAATCGATATTAGTATCGCTTTGCCGAACCATTAATTTCAACAGCTCGTCCTTTTGAACAATCATGGGTTGTTCAAAGCATTGCACTGCTTGCATCCAGTGTGATTTTTCGTTATTTACTGCATTGCTTAAAACAACTCCGTTACCTAAATCCAACTCAAACCAAAAAACAACACCATGAACAGTCCCGTTGTGTTGGACTTGTACACATATTTCTTTCTGACGTGGTTTCAGTGAATCGACTCGGAAATCGAATTCAAATGCTGTGGTGGGTTTACTTAATAAGCGATGTGGCCAAATCCACAGCCGAACTGGAAAATACCCAGATGTAGAGAAGACATTGAACGGCGAAACATCAAAGTTAGTTGCGTCGGATGCAAAATTCAGATTGTGTACTAAATGGCTTTCTAACAAGCTAAACTTAACTACTGCTTTAGCTGGAACGATTGTTGCATCTGGAGTCAACAATGCTTGCCGAGCGTGACGAATGATTGGCAATATACCTTCACCCACAAGCCCACAATCAACGGTTTCGGTGATTAAAACATCGGCTCTTTGAGCTAAATCTAGACCAACGACAAGATCGTCTGACTTTTTCGAGACAATTTTAATCTGGTCTTTAAATCCATTGATAGCAATGATTTTCTTAGCCATCTGTGCGATTGGTTGTATCATTTCACAGGATGTTACACTAGCTCCATGACGAGCAGCCATCATCGCCAGTAATCCCGAACCCGCTCCTATGTCTAGCACTGTGCAATTTGGACGCACAATATGTTTTATGGCAGTTTCAAATGCTTTATTACGTTCAACATCATTAAGCATAGCAAAGTGCCAGCGCGGGATAAGTGATTGCCAACTCACGGGGTGAAGTACACCTACAGATTCCGCACGTGTAGAATTTGGATTCACGAAAAATTCTAAGTTATCCCCGCTAGTGCTATTTTGATTTTCAACCCTAGATATTTGCATTTTCGTATTAACTCCCGAACATTGTTGCATTTATTTGTAATGGAAATGTATGCACCCTTGTAGGTTTTTAATTTTCCTTATGGATTGGGGGTGGAGAACTAGGAATTATTCTATATAAGCAATACCGTTCCTGAATCAAATCTGACAGTTCAACGTTATGTTTGGTATACTTCTTGGCAATAGAGACAACTAACTTTAAATTAGCCTCCATCATTTTACGTTTGGCCATTTCGCCTGCGGTTATCGCTTGTTGTAGCTTTGAGACCGTTTTGGGATAGTCGCTACCAAGAGAAATTTTAACTTGCTTAACCCACTCTTCATGGGTTGGAAAACGGTTTAACTGATTAAATAAGCTAGATCTCACTTCATACAATGCTATTGCTAACTGTACTTGTTTGCCGTATTGAATTTCTTGGTCGCGGGTCAGTAAAGGAATTCGACTAATTTGTTGCAAATATGCAGTTGTAGCGTTTGTCACAGTCTGAGTCATGGTAAGAATCCTCATTTAACGAAAGGGTTGTTTTTCCGTCTTTATATTTTTAGTTTCCATGTACAGCCCTACTTCCGTGGGCGAAGAAGGATAAGTTAGAGTGAAGTTAACAAAAAGTTTTTAGATAAGTTGCAAAATGCTGGCAACCTCGTAGCGGCGTGAAGAGTGCGATCGCAATGTCAAATTTATCTTTCCAATTTCTTTACAATTGTTACTTACACTAAATTTAAAGCATAAGTTGTTTATTAGTTTTCTCATGACTAAGGGCTACAACATCAATTGCCTTGATATAAAATTATGGAGTCAGTTTCTTTCATTGGCTCAGCCTTACTGGTTTCCCCTTGGTAAGCATAGTGCTTTGATAACTCTAGGTCTTTTATCATTGTTATTACTATTTCTTACTACGTCTTTATTTTTATTTACTTATGCTTTTTTATAGTTCGATCGTACTTTCTTTCCTAAGTTAACAGAAGAAATAGCTCCTGGATTGTTTGGCACTTTAAATTAATGTCGGAAACGTTAAACACTACGATTCGAGCTTCATGTTTGGACTGTTTACGCGATCGCTGCTCATTTTGTTCTCCTTTTGGTTAGAGAAGCTTTGATTTCTCCCCCTTCCCTACAAGGGAAGGGGGCTGGGGGGTTAGGTTTTCTGTTAGCTTTTCCACATGACGTGAAAAGTCAGATTCTTTATTCAGCTATATTTATTAGTATGAAAAGTATGAAAAGCAAGAAACGTAAAAACTTTTGTATAGAATTCTCCACTTGAAAAGTGGGAAAAATAAAATCTTTTGTTAAAAAAATGTTAGAAATGTCTAAAAAAATCAACTTCTGATGTCAACAAAATTTACCGGCGGTTGTCTGTGTGGGGCTGTCCGCTACGAATGTTCAGCCGAACCCATTGCAATGGGGAATTGCCACTGTCGCGATTGTCAACGGGCGGCAGGAAGTGCCTGTGTTTCCGCGCTTCTCGTGCCGCAGAATTCACTCACTATCACTGGAGAGGTGAAATACCGTAATGTAATTGGTGATAGCGGAAGCATTGTTGGTCGAGGCTTTTGCCCGAACTGCGGTTCCCGATTATTTAGCAAGCCCCCGATCCCCGAGCTTATGGGTATTACGGCAGGGAGTCTTGATGACCCAAGCTGGTTCCGACCTGCGATGGACATTTACACAGCTAGTGCCCAGCCTTGGTATTACATGAACCCGGAGTTGCCCAAGTTCGCTAAAATGCCACCAATGTAGCATAGTTTACTGGTGGGCAGTGCCCACCCTACGTCTACTACGTCTACAAAAGAGACACTGCTTACGAATCAGCCATCGCTTCTGCCGTCTTCTGCTTATCCAACTTGAGAACCAATACTCCCAAGGGTGGCAAACACAAATCCAGTGAATAGGGACGACTGTGCAATGACCAATTATCCGTCCACTTACCGCCTAAATTCCCCATATTGCTACCGCCGTACTGACGGGCATCGCTGTTGAACAACTCGGTATAAAACCCTGGTTCTGGAACACCAATGCGATAGTGAGAATGGGGTTGGGGGGTAAAGTTACAAACCGTGACAACGAAATTCTCCGAGTCTTTGTCTCTACGGATAAACGACACGACGCTGTGCCGATTGTCGCTACAGTCAATCCACTCGAATCCTTCTCTAGCAAAATCCTGAGTGTACAAAGCTGGTTCAGAACGATAGAGATGGTTTAGGTCTTTAAAAAACTCTTTGAGCTGTTGGTGCGGTTCATATTGGAACAGGTGCCAGTCCAAATCGCTCCAAACGTTCCACTCACTCCACTGCCCGAACTCCATGCTCATAAACATGGTTTTCTTTCCGGGGTGGGTGAACATGTAAGCGAACAAACAACGGACATTGGCAAACTGCTGCCATCTATCTCCGGGCATTTTGCCGATGATGTTGCTCTTACCGTGTACCACCTCATCGTGGGACAGCGCCAACATATAGTTTTCACTGTGGTGGTACCACATACTAAAGGTGACGTTATAGGAACTACAGCGATTCGAGATGCTGCTGAGTTGCGGGTGAAAGAGAGCGATCGCATTGCTGTCATGGCGCACCAACTTAACAAAATGGGGGCAAAAGTCACAGAATTACCTGACGGTATGGAAATTACTGGAGGTACCCCCCTCTCTGGCGCTGAAGTCGATAGCTATACCGATCACCGCATTGCAATGAGTCTGGCAATTGCTGCCCTTAACGCTTCTGGTACTACTCATATCCAGCGTGCGGAAGCTGCAGCAGTTTCTTACCCGGAATTTGTTACCACGCTGCAACAGGTTTGTGGTGGATGAATGTGTGGTTAGTGGTTGGTGGTTATTAGTAGCTACTAACTACTACCTACTAACTACTAACTTTTCTCAGACCTACTCTTCAGGGCTAAGTATCTTTGGAACTTTAAAAAAGTCGCCTTCTTGCTCGGGCGCACTCTGAAGAATGGCTTCGCGATCGCTATAGGGTTGTAAAGTATCCGACCGTGTTACATTGCTAACATCAATTGCCCGTGCTGTTGGTGGCACATTGCTAACATCCAACTCATTCAATTGCTCAAAATAGTCAATAATGCTTCCCAACTGGTTGGTGAATCGCTCTTCCTCTTCTGGTGTCAATTCTAACCGAGCCAAAAGAGCTACTTTGCGAACTTGTTCACGGTCAATCATAGTTAGTCCTTAATCATTCGTCATTCGTCAATTGTCATTAGTCCTCAGGCAATGACACAGAACAAAGGACTAATGACAATTGATTAAAAGAATACGTCAATTTGAGAGCGCCCAGTCGTTTTTAACCAGTTTTGGGCTTCAATGTAATTATTGGGAGCCAAGCGGATAGCTCTGAGCCAGTAATCGGCAGCTTGGTCAAAGAGTGATTCTCCAAGGTCTTCGTTTCCTGCTTCTTTTGCCTTTTCTCCCTGGTAGTGGTAAATAACAGCGATGTTATTCAAGGCTTGAGGTAGGCTTGGGTTGCATTCTAGAGCTTGGTGATACAGTTCAAGGGCTTTTTCGTGCTCGCCGTTACTAGCGTAAATTAACCCCATATTATACAGGATATAGCTGCGATCGTTGGGGTCCTCTTCTAGTTCTAGAGCTTCTTTATAGTTGTCCAGGGCTTCGGCGTATTCTCCCTCTGATTGTGCCGACATTCCATCTCGGTAGTAAGCAAAGGCTTCTTTTGCTCTCTGATTTGCTGGCAAGATCTTGAGAATCAAATCCGCCATGACTGTAAAAGTTTTGTCAATGAAATTATCTTTTCTTTGGGTTCTTGGCATATCGAGATTGTATGAAGGTGCGCCAACATGATTGCGATCGCAAATCTGTAGCCAGCGCTTGGGTGCTCGCTACAAGTCTACTGCTTAATAGCTAATCTAACTGATTTGCACCTGTATTTTCCTTACAATGACTTAACACAATCTGGGCTATTGTGCCTGGGATTGTTAACCACAGTGCCTACTGGGTAAGCAGTCATTGCTTCAGAAGGATAGGGTTGCAATAGTTGTTGTAGCATCTCTGGTACCTTTAAGAGCGGATCTAACCAAAAATCGTAATTCTGCTGCTGAAGAATCACCGGCATGCGATCGTGAATTGGTTGGAGCAATTCGTTGGCGACGGTTGTCAAAATCGTGCATGAGGTTATTGTTTCTCCTTGAGGCGATTTCCATTGTTCCCACAATCCCGCAAAACCAAAAGGATTTTCATTTTGCAAACGAAAATAAAATGGCTGCTTTTTACCATCACGTTGCTGCCACTCGTAAAAACCGTCTGCTACTACCAAACAGCGCTGGCGTTTAAAAGCTGTGCGGAAAGCTGGTTTTTCTGCTACTGTTTCCGATCTAGCGTTGATCAATTTCGATCCCATTCCTGGGTCTTTTGCCCATGAGGGAATTAAGCCCCATCTTAATGAGTGCAATTCACGCCGATCGCTTTCTTGGTTATACAACACTGCCGCTACCATTTGCGTAGGTGCAATATTATATTGCGGTTCTAGGTCGGGGGCTTTTTCAAGATGGAAGCTTTGTGCTAAGGCTGTTGCTGGCTGGCTCAAAGTAAATCTTCCACACATACTTTTTTCCTCTACCAATGATTAATATTAAGTATTTAATATCCAAGCAATAATTATTACTTTTATTTTTTATTTTTCAGAGAATTCTCATTTTTAGTAAAATGCTCTATATCTGTAAATTTTATCATATTCATTTGTTTTTTTCGATAATATGCTGTATTTTTACAGCATGACCAATCAACAAATTCATCCCAATTTTTTTTGGCATGGAAACCCTGCGTTTGTATGATTTTTTACCCTCTGGTAATGGCTACAAGATACGTCTTTTATTGACACAAATTGGTATGCCATTTGAGAGAATAGAGGTTAATATCACCAAAGGTGAAAGCCGAACGGCAGATTTTTTAAGTAAAAATCCAAACGGCAAGATTCCTGTTTTGGAAGTAAAACCAGGGAAATACTTAACAGAATCAAATGCCATCATGGTGTATCTCAGTGAAGGAACGGAGTTTTTGCCCTATGAACCCTTTTTACGAGCAAAAGTACTTCAATGGTTGTTTTTTGAGCAGTACAGCCATGAGCCTTATATCGCTACATCAAGATTTTGGATTTCCATTTTAGGGAAAGCTAAAGAATATAGTGCAACTCTAGAGCAAAAACGCGAACCTGGTTACGCGGCCCTAGGAATCATGGAAAAACACCTATCGAACCATAATTTCTTTGTAGGAGAGCGATACACTATTGCTGATATAGGTTTATTTGCTTATACTCATGTGGCTGAGGAAGGGGGATTTAATTTGTCACTTTTCCCAGCAATTCAAGCATGGATAGAACGAGTAAAAGCACAACCAGGACATATCAGTATCACAGAAGAAATAAAACCGTTCCAAATTGCTGAGTGCTAAGTTATTGTCAGAGACTGTCTAGCTGAACAATACACCCAGATGCCCGCAGATAGAACAAAGCATTGTCGCCATTCATCTGCGTTCATCTGTGGTTCAAAATCCAAAACAAATAGTATCGGTTTATCAATTCCCATCAATTTCGACTAACTTTTGCCGGGATGATAAACCCGATTTAATTCTAATATAAGATTTTGGCACATCAAATTTTTTTGCAAGTAGTTTAACGAGCTCTTCGTTAGCCTTACCATCAACAGGAGGAGATTTTAAATGTACGATAAGACTGCCATCTGTTTCTTCTTCAATCCTTTGATTTTTTGAATTAGGTTTAACTTTGACTTTTTTTTGCATAATTTTTTCCTGGAATTTTTTGCAACCACAACCAACCTAAAAGACAGCCCAAGAGGTAATGAGGAAAATCCCACCAAGCAAAAGTGGTGCCAATTAACCATTTACCTATTAACGTAGCGCGAAACTCTTCTAAGAGAGGGGGATGCCACAATTGTAAAAATTCTAGTATACAGGTAATAAGAAAAACCCATAAGGGAATTTGCCAGACAGCTGCTTGATTTCTAAAAAATAAAAATGCGAACAAGCACCAAAATATTTCGTAAAAGACTGCTGCCCCGTAATTATTCACCCATTGATGGGCAGGACCGACATAATATTTAAAGAAAAAGCCCATCGCTACGACGATGAGCAAAGATGAGAGGATATAAAGGTTTGGAGGTTTTTTAGAAAGCATTGGCAATAGATTGGGTAACAGGTCTAACGGATAAAGTATCATTTTGAACGATGGCTAAACTATCCGCTACATCTGTTAAGATATGCGATCGCCGCTATGGGTAATTTGGATTCCCGTTACCAATGACAGCAATTTTATGGCGGTAAATTAATTCACCACCGTACCAACCTGAAACCCCAAGAAGTGTAGCTACAACAACTGAGATAGCGAGTCCCCAAGGCAATACAGCCGATACGGGATTATTCCATCGCAGTGCTAAGTTCACAATACTCAACAGCAGCGCAGCGACGTTAAGAATCAAATGTGCCCAGCCAGCAGTGCGCTTGCGAACACGGGGTATCCTTAAAAAGTCCACAATACCAGTTAAAGCTGCCGCTACACCTCCTACCAAGCCACCAACGATTAACCAAAAAGAGGCGCGTGCCCAAAATACATCCCCGGCAAACCAAAAGACGGCATCCGTTAACAGCGCCCCGACAAGAAAGGAGATGGGGAATTGGACGAGAATTGGATGTATGGGGTGTCCGACGACTGAAACCGTACTGGTAACACCAGTATCGCGAAACTCTCTGTTATCACTTTCTAGAAAAGCTGGAATATTTGGATAGGGTGTCGTGTTTCTTTCTTGAGTTTCCGTCATGTCTCTTCCTGTAATTGTATGGAATAAAAGAGTCTAGCGATCGCGGATGGGGTTAGGGAATAGGGTACACACAAGGGTGAAAGCTTGCACCCTAGCCCTTAACTCCCGAACTCCTCAATAATATTATCCCGTAGGAATTTGCTCTACAAAAGCCTCTGTTTGGAGTATCAATTTCCCTTGTTCAACCTCTAGCTGTTGAATTCGGAGAGACATTCCTTCTAAATCGAAATTACTCAAATTTAATATTTTACTAGTTGCATTTACTAAAGCTTTTGTCAAATCTGGAGATATTTCTTGTGTATCACCATACTCTACATTTTCCAGCGAAACTGTTTGTCCATTTGCGCTCACTTTAGGTACTGCAGAAAAGGCTACTTTGTGAGTTTCATTAGTTTCTTTCAAACTTAAAGCAGCACTCAACGTAACTTTACTATTACCGGGTAAATGAAAATCGACTTGTTGGGGAACAATCGTCATGAATTGCCCATCGATCTGAATTTTTTGCTCTTGCAACTGCGAGCTTATATACTTAGAGTTGAAGGCACGGTTAATATCTTCTTCAATGAGAACAACCCGTGCCCTACCTTTAGTCGGTTTGGTCAGTTCTATCTTTCCAAAAGCTGCATTCAGGGGATTGATGGCGACGTTACCTATATGCATTTCTATTTCCTCCATACGGAGGTCTTTTTGCATAACTAGACCTTCACCTTCTATCGTCACTGCATCCACTTGACCTTGAACCAGTTTGAGGGGATCTGTTTTAATATCTACATTCAAATTTTCAACTTCATCTAACTGGCTAGATAACCCTATTTCTGCAGCTTTATTTAGCGCCTGCTCTCCCAGTCCAGGACTGTCGGGCATTATGTTTTAATCTCCTATTTGACCTTCTTTGCGTCAATCTAGAAAATTGGCGTAGAAAATTAATCTATCTTGTGGAATAATCAAGATTCTTTAATTATCTATCTAAAAGTACATTTAGGCTTTTTTTCAGCAGAATTCTCTTTTTTCTACCCGAAGTTTTCCAACCTATCGGTCAAAAGAAAGATGGAGCCTAAATGATTATTGTGCCAATTTTAGATTGGAAACGATGAAAAACAGAACTTTCCAGAGGGGAACCAAAAATGGTTGCAACTTTAGATGATACAAAGCGTTCTGCTATTGCCATTAAGCTAGCAGATATGAAAGCAATTCAACAGTTAATCATTGAGAATGAGCAACAGTTGTTGAGACAAATCAGCGATTCAGATATCGCCGATCGCATCCGGAAGATGCTCGATGACGATAACAAGAACATGGGCGTTCTGGAAACTGTCATTGGTCAATATGGTATCCAAGCTGAGCCTGAAAAAACCGTTACACAAATGGTTGAAAAGGTTCGCCAATTGCAGCAAAGCTCTGAATTGAGCTTGTACGAAAAGGTTTTTCAGCATGAATTGCTCAAGCACCAGCAAGTGATGAGCGGCTTAACCATTCACAAAGGGAAATCTCAAGTAAAGTGATTTTCAAACACAAGTTTAAGCCAAGGTGCGCTCGCTCCTCGGTCTCTCTTATACAGTTTTAAGTGTTGGCTTAACTTTAACCTTAAACATCTGGCATAGGGATGACCCGCAGGAACTTGACAATCTCGCCTCGGACTTCCAAGCCAATTAAATAATCATCTACAGTAAAACGATAAAAAATCCCCTCGGGGTCAAGCTGTCGCATCTCCGGTAAGCAGTGCAGCACCCCCTTTTTGGCAAACTCTATAAAAACAAAATCATAAACCCGCTGGTATGCCGCAGGTTCTAGACTTTTAAGATCTCTTAAAAAAGACCTTGCGTAGCGCACTTCCATTCTCACAAATCGTCACCATTAATTACTGTCATTTGTCATTTGTCCTTTGTCCTAGGTTCACGGTCCAGTACAAATGACTCTTGACCAATGACTAAGAATGACCTTCACCATTTAACTTCATTTGTACTAACCTACTTAACTGTCAACAGCGAACGGTGAGGAATGAGCAAAGCCTGAAAATCCCCCCGTCTAGGAAAAAATCAACAGCCGCATCGCTTCTTCTTGGGTTAAAGTGTCCCAAGGTTGCTGCGATCGCTTGACTTCCTGTATAGCTTTAAGCATATAAAAGTCACAATGCATGGAGTGAACCGTATTCCAAAAACTCTCTAGGTCTTCGTCGGCTAACTGCTCAATTAAATGATGGATTCTAATTCTTAGCAAGTTCATATGTTACAACCCCAACCACGCTCAATTATAGTGTTCCCATAACGATGGTAATGCTTAACAATCTCAAGGGGGAGTTAGTCGTTATTGGATAGCAGTTAGTAGCTTTTTAACCACTAACCACTAACCCCCAACCACTAACCACTAACCGCGAACTTCTTATGGCCGAGTATCTGATTTTTCTAACGATTTCTACGTCAATTTTTGCTTTGTTCGGTTTGGGGCTGAATTTACAGTGGGGTTTTACGGGCTTGATCAACTTTGGTCATGTCGCCTTTATGACATTGGGGGCTTACACTACTACACTGTTAACCCTGAAAGGCATTCCCATACCCCTATCTGCCCTCATTGGAGCTATTGTAGCGGCTTTTTTGGGACTAATTATCGGTTTTTCCACTCTCCGGTTGCGGGAGGATTACCTGGCAATTGTGACTATCGGTGTCGGCGAAGTGATTCGGCTTGTGGTCAACAACCAGAATTTACCCGTGGGAAACGAGTGGAAACCGGGGTCCTTTGGCGTGCAAAGTTATCCCATCCCTCTGGCGACTCTTGTACCGAATATATTTGTTAAACTTTTGATGATTGCCCTATTGACTCTACTTGCTGTTATTAGTTTGTGGCAATTGTGGCGGTGGATTCGCGCCTCTCAACAGTTACACGCTGATTCCAATAAAAAAACAGCTAAAAAGCAAGAGTTTATATCTCGCCTAATCGTGGGAATTTTGTTGGCATTACTGATAGTAGCCATTTACATTTCTGGTGCGGTTTCTTTGTACAATTACACCCCAAGCGCAGGTTTGATGCTGCTGTCTCTCATTGTATTGGCTTTTGTATTCTGGCGGCTGGAAATTTTGCTGCGATCGCCTTGGGGTCGTATTCTCAAAGCCATTCGCGAAGATGAGGAAATTCCCAAAGCATTGGGAAAAAATGTCTTTTGGTACAAACTACAATCCCTAATGTTGGGAGGTGCAATTGCGGGTATTTCTGGTGCTTTCTTTGCATGGCAACTTGCGGCAATTTATCCGGATAATTTTCAACCCCAGATTACTTTTGACGCCTGGATAATGATAATTCTAGGTGGTTCTGGCAATAATCTCGGCACAATCTTGGGTGCTGTTATTTACTTTATTTACTATGAAGGTACGCGTAATTTAGATAGAATCATCGCTTTGGATGCAGACCGTTTAAGCGCACTCCGGATTATGATTATAGGTCTACTTTTAATGGTACTGATGATTTCGCGTCCTCAAGGTATCTTAGGGAAAAAGGAGGAACTTACCCTTGGTAAATAAAGAGCCATCCCAAATACCATTGCTGTCAGCAACTGGGCTTTGTAAAAGTTTTGGCGGTATTAAAGCAGTCGATAATGCCGAAATTCAAGTGCCCTTTCGTAGCATCACTGGCTTGATTGGTCCTAATGGTGCTGGCAAAACAACTTTATTTAACTTACTCTCAAACTTTATCCGCCCAGATAAAGGACGGGTGGTTTTTGACGGTACACCCATTCAACACTTACAGCCACATCAAATCGCTAGCGCCGGTATGGTCAGAACCTTTCAGGTTGCTCGAACTTTATCGCGGTTGTCCGTGCTGGAAAATATGATGCTGGCGGCTCAAAAACAAACGGGTGAAAACTTTTGGCAGGTGCAGTTCCAACAACAAACAATCGCTCGGGAACAAAAGGAACTCCGCGAACGAGCCATGTTTCTATTAGAATCTGTCGGTCTGGTACACAAAGCACAGGACTATGCTGGAGGTTTGTCTGGGGGACAACGCAAGCTACTGGAAATGGGAAGGGCGCTCATGACCAATCCCAAGTTAATTTTGTTGGATGAACCAGCTGCAGGGGTGAATCCCAGATTGATTGATGAAATATGCGATCGCATCACTACCTGGAATGAGCAGGGCATGACCTTTCTGATTATCGAGCATAATATGGACGTCATCATGTCCTTGTGCGATCGCGTTTGGGTACTTGCAGAAGGACGAAATCTCGCTGATGGCACTCCAGAGGAAATTCAAAATAATTCACAGGTTCTAGAAGCTTACCTCGGCAAATCCGCTTAAAAGCCACAAATTTAACTTAATAAATAGATTTTACTCTCATCTCGGGTGGACATTACCCACCGTCTCTAACGTAGGGTGGGCACTGCCCACCCTACTCACCGCTAAAGGCGTTAATGCTACACCGACAGGCATGAACCTCAAGCTTGCTTAACAAACTCCAAGTTCGGGATTGAATAACACCATTACTCACCAAGTAATGTTCTGCCTGAAATGCTCGCACTGCATTCTCTGTTTTTGCCCCAAAAAGACCGTCCACTTTTCCGTAGTAGTAACCACCAGCTTTCAATGCCTCTTGAACTGCTTTGACTATCGCCCCCTCACTGCCAAGACCAAGTTCTGGCAGACTGTTAGTTCCATTGTGTAAATATTCCCAGGTTTCCTTTCCTACAATCCCATCTACAGTCAAAAAAGCAAGGCACTGCAAGTATTTCACCGCATTTTGGGTTTCTCGGTCAAAGTAGCCTGTTGTGGAAACCGACATGGGATATGCCGATACAGTGTCCAGTTGAACCAGTTTTTGATTTAAAGCTTTTTGCATTTCTTTGACAATTTGACCGAATGCACCAAATTGTAAAATGGGTCGTTGAGTAGGGTATTTAACTATAGCAGGCATAAGCAAAGTGTTTTTTATGTTTCAGGAGATTTTTTTAAGACTGATAAAACAGTCTTCAAAGTTCCCTACATGCAACATGGATAGAAAAGAGTACCTTTCAGGGTGATTTTTTTTGGGTTGAGTGGTGTTATTGGGTTTAAGGTGTTGGTTGTGTTGGGTTTCGTTCCTCTACGGGTTTTGATGTTGGGTTTCGTTCCTCAACCCAACCTACGACATTGATATTTTCAGAAAAATTAATTAAAATTATCGAGAATTTTTTGAGGGGGCTACCAAAGTCAGGCTCTATGATTGCTTATAAAGCTGCAAAAATTATTATCGTTTGTACCATCTTTTGGAATTCAACTTTATTTACTCAAGTAGAAGCTAGCCCAAAACAATTAGATTCTCCTCCCGAGTTTGGGTGTCGTGAGACAACAACAGATACTCCTCTTTTTACACAACGCACTACAACATCTCAACAAATTGAAATTGTGGAGAAAGGTAACCAAGTTTTGTTACAAGAATCTCCTCGAAAAGGTCTTCAAATGATTGCAGTTTTTGAGCCAAGAACAGAAAAATACGGGTATGTTCAAACGAAAGTACTGGATTTTTGTGATTCATCTAGAGGGATAGATGAGAACAATGAACTTATTGGTATATCCTGTAGGAGAATCAGAGGCGCGAAGAACATAGAGTATGAGGTTTATCCCAAACCTGATAAGAACTATACGCCAATTGCAATAGTAAGAAGCGGACAAAGATTAATGGTGAGAGTAAAGCCAGATGGTAATGTTGTGGCTTTTAAAAATAAAGATTTAAACTGGGTGCAAATAGACCTTTATGAAACTCCGATGTTAGAAAGATACAATTTTTCTAATGGCGAGACTGGATGGATAGAAAATCAAGACCACATTGGTTATTGCTCTTAAGTGGGTCGTCATTTGTCCTTTGTCCTTTGTCATTTGTCGTTTGTAAGAGTTTTAGCTGTTTTATACTCCTTAACATAATTGATTTTGTTTTTACCAACTTATGCCACTTTGAAAAAGAATGCAACACATTGATAATACCCCTCCCTAACCCTCCCCTTATCAAGGGGAGGGAACTAAATATACTATATTTCTCCCCTTTATGAGGCTATGGTTCTTGTAACTAACCAATTACGAAAATTGGGATGATAGAAACTGTATTTCATTTCCCTGCCGATTTGCTGTTGTTGCAAAAACTCAAACCAACTATCTAACACTTCTTCTACGTCATACTCATCTTCATTGATTGTCTTGGCGATTTCCCTAACTGACATTCCCTCTTCCGCAACTGCAAGAATCCGCAATATTTTCCCAGCAATATCTGATAAACCTTCTCCTTGCATTGTTTGCCAATGTTGGGTAAAGGCTGACTCATCATCCCAGTTTTTTAAGTCATATTCAGATAAATCGAGAATTTGCGATGGCGCTTCGATTAATAAACCAGATTTTTCTGTTTTGAAGGGACGACGGGTAAGGAGAAAATAAATCCCTTTGGGAAGATATCGGGGGAGATACAACAGGTTTGTTCCTAGTGGTTGGTTATCCGGGTTGATTGCATCTAACGCATCAACGGCGATAATTAATTTTTGGTTGGGTGCGAGTTGGTCGCTAATTTGCTGTAGTAATAAAGACAGATGTAGAGACGTAATATTTTGTGTCTCTACCATAATATTTAGCATATCAAAAATTTGGGTAAAAACATATTGAAGAAATTCATCAACAGTATTTTTCTCTTCTACTTGGGCGTTGTAATAAATAATATTGAGATTCGGGTTGGGATTGGAACTGACGAATTTAGCAAGGATGGCGCTTTTACCGCTACCGGGAGAACCAACAATGGTGAAATAACCCCGGTTATATTTGTGGAGAAAATTATCTATGGCACTAAACACAAATTCACAGTTAAGAAAATTCTTACTTTTTTCCCAGATAATTTGTTGAAATTCTCTCTGTAATTGAGGTGAGGTATTCATGGCTGTACCTCAATATTTTCTAAGCGGAGAAAATGTACTTTTCCTAACGAGTCACCTGCAATGATTGTAGTATTATCTGGAGCGATCGCACAGCAACTTATACTCCCTTCACCTATAAATGTAACTCTTTCCTTTGCGGTTGCCAATTCCCAAATTTTGATTGTGTTGTCATCAGAACCAGAAACGACGTATTGACCATCGCTGCTGAGGGCAACTGCATAAACCGAGTGATTATGACCGGTGAGGGTGTGAATTTCCTTTGCGGTTGCCAATTCCCAAATTTTGATTGTGTTGTCAAAAGAACCAGAAACGACGTATTGACCATCGCTGCTGAGGGCAACTGCATTAACCCAGTCATTATGACCGGTGAGGGTGTGAATTGGGAAAATATTCTCAGTATGAATACTGATAGTGCCTTGTTCTAGCATGATTGGTAATCTTTAGAGTCCAAGTATCTGAATGATAACTGAGGTAAGAGCCCCTTAGTTCTCAGTATCTGAGTAATAACCCTATCTGGTGGAGGGCACTATACCAATCAGGATCTTAAATGCTGAAGTAAAGCAAATGTTCATTTTTACGGCGTTGTTTGCCCTCCAAAAGTGATTCGGATTTCCCTACTCGCTCCTACTACACTGCCACAGCGTTGGTTCATTCATCGAAATTGAGGCTTGGTAGATCGGTACAAGTAAAAGTTAAGGTTTTAGTTATCCCTTGTCAAGAGTCAAAAATCATTTGCAAGGGTTATAGTGATATTTACACTCCTTAACATAAGTGTATTTCGTTCCGCCTACCTACTTCAAACTTCAGGTTCCTATATCTGGAAAGATTCATTTACAGTTAATCTGACCTGAAAAAATTGGCTGGTGTGGGACGACAATACCAACTAGCTAGATAATAATTACCTATGCTTCTGCTAACAAAATTTATATGCCAAGTTAATTAGACAAGGGATAATAAGAAAATGTGGATTGGCTGATTAATGATATTCTTTGTCTAGCTAAAAATTTTATATCAACTGCCTCATGAACTCTTTAGCATTATTAACAGCAGTAGCCCAATTTAATCTTGATTGATATTGCTGAAAGGATGACAATGCTAGCTTTGTATATTCACTATAGTTATTAATTAAATAGTATATGTAAGAACAATAATCTCTCAAGCTTGCATCTTTGGAAAAAGTTTTTCCATTGAGGTCATCTTTAATAATTGTAGGAATACCACCGATATTTGTAGAAATAACTGGAAGACCAAATGAGTTGGCTTCTGAAAAAACAATAGGAGTGCAGTCTGCTAAAGAAGGTAAAATAAGAAAGTGAGCTTCAAGAAATAATTGATTAAGTTTTTCTAGATCTTCTTGATTTGACTTATCTATAAACTCAATGACTCTAACGTATTTTTGTAATGCTTGACTAAGCTTTGGAATACATCCAACAACTATTAATTCAGTTGTTAAACCCATATTATTTAGTTCTTGGACAACTTGTAAAGCTATGTCTCCTCCTTTTCTAACCCAATTTACTCCAAGAAACAGTAATTTACAAGGGCTGGAGGATTTAGCAGCAACTATGGATTGGATATCTGCAAGGCTTCTGTTACACTCTAAGTTAGCACACCAAGGAAGAACTTTTATCTTAGATGGAGGAATCCCATAAGTATCTATAGCTGCTTGGGCAGCCCAGTCCGAAGTATATATGACTAGATGGCATCGATTTAAGGCTGCCGATTCTATATCATAAATATTTTTGATATTTTCTTTGCATAAATTACTCATATGAGGATAAAAATTGATGAGAGAAGTTAGAGTAGAATCCGTCCATAAAACAATAGGCTGTTTACAATTTAGATATGCAATAGGAATTACATTTTCCGGGCATAAAACTATATCAAAATTACAGCTTAATAATTTTTCTTGAATTTGTAACGCATGATTTTTTAATACTATTGGTTCTGCCCAACGATAATAATCTTTTTTGAAAAAATATCGGTAAAAATTCCATTTTATTTTAGTCAATACTTTAAAACTTTTGTTTATTGGACTTATATTTTGTATAAAAGTAGATTCATCTTGAAGATGTTTACTTATACAATAGCTGGCTGCCCATAATCCTTGTTCGTGCTTTGACCAAGCACTCTTATCTAAAATATTATGTGACGTAATATACGCTATTTTCATAAAAAGTCTAGAATCAAATAATTCAATTTACTCCAGTCACTTTACAGGCTTTACAGTATATACAAAAGACATTGTATATTGGCTTCTTAAGTAAAACCTATGCTGTGTTTGATTTTCTTTCAAGCTAAATCTAGCTTGATATATCCTAAAAAAGTAGTTGTGTTAGATAAACGCGGAAATTTATCTAATAGTGCTGTAGACCATTGAGAAGGCAACAGAGTCATGACAGCAAGTTTTAACCAAGCCTTATAGATAACAGGTTTATAGAGAAGAGAAGGATCTGTTTTAACTGCTAACCACAGAAATCGAATAATAGCTGCAGTCTTCTGTTGCCCTGGAGGCATTGAAAGCGACTTATAACAAAGAAGCTTATAGATATTAGCAATTCTATGTGCTTTTAAGTGTTTTAATGAAGAAGGAACAGTGGCAAATGCTTGCTCAGCAACTCGTAAATTGGATACCTCCAGCCCTAAAACATCAGAAGACATAGAATTAGAGGAGATACGATATAATATTTGTACTTTTTTAATAGGAACAAAATCATATCTTGTCGCTAACCTTACCCACATATCTGTATCTTGGGCATTAGTAAGTGACTCATTAAAAATACCCACCTCAGTAAAAGCTACAGAACGTATCATGGCATTAGAGCCACTACCTATAAAATCATCCAACAATAGCTTTGAATAAACATTTCCAACCCAGTTAGCATGACTACAGGGTCGTAAAAATTTATCATCATTGTCAATTGCGTCAGTCCAACTATAGGAGACCATTGCTTGAGGATTTTCTTGCAGAGCTTTATACTGTTCTTCTAGTTTATCTGGTGTCCAAAGGTCATCTGCATCTAAAAAAGTAATACACTCTCCAGAAGCATGTTTTATCCCACGATTACGATTAACAGCTACATTAGCTTTAGGGTAATTAAATATTTTGATACGGGAGTCTTGAATATTATTAACAATATTAAATGTCGAATCACAAGAATCTCCATTAATTACGATCAACTCAAAATCAGTCAGTGTTTGGTTTAATACTGATTTAACTGTTTTTTCAATGGTTTTTTCACCATTGTATACCGGGATAATAACAGATACTTTAGGCATCATTGATAATAAAAGAGAAGAAAAGTTTGCTAAGTTATTTTGATGGTCTTTGGAAATGCAGGGTGGCTAGATAAAAAGGGCTCACCAAAGTAGACCAATATCTTTGCATTTCACAAGCGGCAACAACATCATTCTTAATAACTGTACGATATCGTAAAAAATGTAGTATTACTTTACGAATATCATTCAATAAATATAGGACAGAAGCCACGGGCTTTTGCCAATTTTTAAGTTGTAACATCCGTAAATGATAACGAGCTAAACCTACTCCACGCATCAGAGAAATTAAGTAATCTCTTTCTAATCGTTGAGAAGGTATAACGTGGTTTACTACCATGTTTGGGTTATACCAAATTTCCCATCCTGCTTGATAGATATATGAAAGAGCCTCTGCATCTTCACTTCCTAGCATGGATGAACCAATTCTGCCATTCAGTAGTAATCGAGAAGGAACGTTATCTCTCCATGCATTTCCACGTACAACTAATCCCGCAGAAGGAGGAAATCCATTCTTCTGCGGTATGAATAGATGAGGGTTGTCACCTCTTTCAGTAATAGCTAAGTAGAATAAAATTGGCTTAATGTTGTCTGGCGGTTCTACTTCAAAGACACCATGAATTTGGCTAGCATAAGCTCCTGCTTTCGGATGCGTTAAAGCAAATTTGTAGGCTTCTACTATCCAATTAGGGGAAGGCAAATTATCATCATCAAGAAAACCAACTATTTCCCCTCTTGCTTCTTTAATAGCTTGTTGTCGGGCAAATCCTGCTCCTTGTTCAGCTTCAAAACAGTAGCGTAAAGGTACATTAATAGACCAATTAGCTTGATATTCTCTAACAAGTGTTGCAGTACCATCCGTACTCTTGTTATCAACAACGATAATTTCCCAATTCAAGTTGTCCACACCTGTCTGGTTCCGCAATTTCTCCAAGACTTTAGGTAAACGGCTTTCCCCGTTATAGGTAGGGATCGCTACAGTGAAGTCAACGGACTTAGTCATACGTTGAAAGTCTAATTTTAACTGCTACTCTTAGTATTCCCAGTCAGTTTTAAAAAATTTACTCCTCTGTTGATATATAGTCAGCAAAATTTGTGGAATCCTTAAAAACACTATGGTTAAGAGTTTTGGGAAGAGGGGCAGTGCAAAATCAAGCTATTGCTGAATTAGAGGAGTTTCTATTAACTCATGAGTTCCGTCAAGTAACATTAGACTTGTTGTACACATTGAAGTAGAACTTAGCAGCCCATCACTCGCTTTAGCAGGCAGTCTTGAGTAGTGATGAGTGACTGGTGACTCCTGAGGGGGCTCTCGACCGTATGCTTCCTTCGTCAGCACGCTGCGCGTTGGCGCAGCCTGTCCGCAGGACATACGCCCTTACAAAAATCTGTACCTACTCCGCGTTGCAATCTGCTGTATCTGTACAGTTATGCGATCGCTATGATAATTACTCTGACTTTTTCTAACAAAATCAAATACTACAGCACGTCTTTGCAATTAATTGTTGCATAAATAAATTTTTTCTTTTTCTGTTTAGATAGTATTTAAAGTTATCATCATTTCAGATGGAAATAATTTCTGAAAAATCTAGAGAATATCTTAAATCACTAACAATAATGGAAAATTGATTGAGAGTCGATTAAACCCCTCATTTTATTGATGGATTGAGAACAAATGCATGGTTTTATTGGGTTTCGTTACTGAACACGGTTTTGTTGGGTTTGGTTGCTCAAGATGGTTTTGTTGGGTTTCGTTCCTCAACCCAACCTACAATTCTATAAAAATCTTAGAAGATGATATTTGGAGGGAGGAAGGAAGGTGGGCAGTGCCCACCCTACGAGTTTTGAATTGATATAAGCCCCTCAATTTATGCTTCCCGTGACGCTTCAATTAGGAGGGTCTTGTTTTGAAGTGCTGGGACTTTCATGACCACTTTTTTACTAAACGTCAGCCCGTTTTCTTCTGCGTCAATGACAACTGTATCACCGGGAACAAAGGTGTTCTCCAGCAACTTGGTTGCTAATGGGTTTTCCACTTCTCGCTGGATTGCCCGTTTGATGGGTCTTGCGCCGTACACTGGATCGTAACCCACTTCCACTAAGCGATCGCAAGCTGCAGAAGAGATTTCAAAAGAGATTTTTTGCTCCTGGAGGAGATTTTCCACCCGCTTGAGTTGGATGCGGACAATCTGCCGCATCTCGCTGCGATTGAGAGTGTGGAACAAAATCATATCATCAACCCGGTTGAGAAATTCGGGACGGAAGTGAGAACGCAAAGCATCCATAACTCGGTTCCGCATTCTTTCATAGTTCGCGTCATCACCAGAAATATCCAGTATGTGTTCGCTACCGATATTACTGGTCATAACAATTACGGTGTTGCGAAAATCTACTTTCCGTCCTTGGGAATCAGTAATTCTACCATCATCCAGCACCTGCAAAAGAATATTAAACACATCGGGGTGAGCTTTTTCCACCTCATCCAACAGCACCACGGAGTAAGGGCGGCGGCGAATGGCTTCGGAAAGCTGTCCCCCTTCTTCATAACCCACGTATCCTGGAGGCGCACCCACCAAACGGGAAACCGAGTGTTTCTCCATATACTCGGACATATCCAAACGTACCAAGGCATCAGCAGAATCAAAAAGAAATTGTGCCAAAGCACGGGCAAGTTCGGTTTTTCCTACGCCTGTAGGTCCCATAAACAAGAAGGAACCGATGGGACGACTGGGGTCTTTCATCCCCGCACGGGCGCGACGAATAGCTGCTGCAACGGCTGACACGGCTTCCTGTTGCCCAACTACCCGTTCGTGGAGGTGATTTTCCAATTGCAACAACTTTTGCCTTTCGGATTCCAACAGACGATTAACAGGAATCCCCGTCCATTTGGCTACTTCATCAGTTCTGGGGTTGTAGAATCCCAGTTCTTCTAAGGGACGACCATCGCGGCGAGCGAGGCTCTGAATTGCGATTATGCGGTAACTCGCTTCCCGCTTCTTACCGTATCGCTTCAAGCGCAGTTTAATCATGGTTTAGAAATCATTCTCCTGTTGCTACGAATCCGTTTGTAGTTTATTCGTTAGGAAGCACTATTGTACAGACTTCCTGAGGACGACTTTTTCGGGCGTTCTTCTCCCAAAGCGAGGCGTCCCTACTATAGTTACAAGCTACTCCCTAAGGGTAGGCTGCCGAACGTATGTTGCTAAAAATATCATTTTAGCACTAATCGGGAGTTAGTAGTTAGTAGTTGGGAGTTAGTAGTTATAGTAGTTGGGAGTTAGCTATTAACCACCAACCACTACCCACTATCCACTAATTACAGTGTTCCGAAACCTTTCTTCTTTTTGTCTTTCTTGGGCTTCTTTTTAGGGGTATCACCACCAGTGTAGCCCCGCCAACCAGGGGCAGGCGGACGGTTACCTGCTGCATAGGGGTTGCCCATGCCTCCACCAAACATTCCTGGCATTCCTGGCATTCCCGGAAAACGTCCTTGGCCCATTTGCTGCATGAGATTACGCATCTTTTGGAAGTCAGCGACCAACTTACTAACATCTGCTTCCTTATAGCCAGAACCTCTGGCAATGCGCTTGCGACGACTTGGAGAACTTGCCAACAAATCAGGATCTCGCCGTTCTTGCGCTGTCATGGAATTGATCATCGCTTCGCAGCGTTTTAGTTGGGTTTCCCCCTGCCGGAGTTGGTCATCTGAGAGCTTGTTCATCCCAGGAATAAGTTTCATGATGCCCCCGAGAGAACCCATATTCTTCAGCAGGCGCATCTGCTTGAGAAAGTCCGTAAAATCAAACTTTGCTGACAGGATTTTCTCCTGCATTTTCTCAGCATCAGCAAGGTCAATTTCTTCTTGAGCTTTTTCTACTAAGGTCAGGACATCACCCATCCCGAGGATACGCGAAGCCATGCGATCGGGATAAAACGGTTGTAGGGCTTCTACTTTTTCGCCCACACCAACAAACTTAATTGGGGCACCCGAAATTTGCCGCACGGATAGTGCCGCCCCGCCACGGCTGTCACCGTCCATTTTAGTCAAAATTGCCCCAGTAATACCAATCTGCCCGTGGAAGGTACGGGTAAGATTTGCTGCTTCTTGACCGGTCATGGCGTCCACCACCAAGAGCGTTTCATGGGGTTGGACGGTTTGTTTAATGCGGGCTAACTCTGCCATCATGTCTTCATCAATTTGCAGACGCCCCGCAGTATCAATAATGACTGTATCAACACCTTCTGCCCTGCCGCGTTCTACGCCCTGTCGCGCAATCTCTACTGGGTCGGCATCGGTTCCCAGTTCAAAGACTGGTACATCAATTTGTTTACCTAATGTTACCAACTGGTCAATAGCTGCCGGACGATAGATGTCTGTTGCCACCATCAAGCAAGTGCGCTCTAATTTGCGTAGATGCAAGGCTAACTTAGCGGTAGCAGTTGTTTTACCAGTACCCTGCAACCCTGCCATAAGGACAATTGTAGGAGAACTTGCGGCTTGCGCTAGGGGAACGTTTTCCTCTCCCATCACCTGAACGAGTTCATCATAAACAATTTTGATGAACTGTTGGTCGGGACGAACCCCAGCTATCACCTCAGCCCCTTGTGCCTTGGTTTCAACTTCGGTAATAAAATCTTTAACTACCTGGAGATTGACATCTGCTTCCAACAGGGCACGACGTACTTCCTTCAAAGCCTCTTGAATGTTGGATTGGGAAATCTTGTCCTGACCCCGGAGTTTCTTCCAGGCACCTTCTAAACGGTCAGCTAGTGCTTCAAACATAATGAGTTAGGTTACAGGTAGTTAGCCAGCAAGTTTTAACGCGCTATATATTCAGCTTAGTAGTTTTTTACTGGGAGTGTAGCAATGAAATACAGTCCACAAAACAAAAATCTCATTACTGCAACTGAAGATGTAAGTATAACCCAATTTCCAGCGCTCTACGTACAAAAAGTATGCGTCTCAATAATTTGTCTTGTTAATCAAGGTGTAGTTAAGACGTAAAATTATATACCAATTTTCTCAAAATTGTATTCTTGGCAACAACCATAAATTTTTAGCAAAGCAATGAAACTATATTACGAAGTCCCAATTAAGCAAGTTGCACCCAACTCATCTTGGGTTTTAAAATAATCTAGGTTACTGAGGAGAATTCTGTTTTAATACTTCTAGCAAAAATTAACTATTGAAAGCATTAGCTGAAAAACTAGACTCAATCTCAGCTTCAAATCAAGTTGATTGGTAAGGTGCATTGACAGTTAAACTAATGGAAGTTGTATTGCCTTAGAAATAAAGCACACTTAGCGAACTGCCGCTTTGCTGTAGCGAAGCTATCGCTCTACCTGTCTTCACAATATTTTGCTTTAGCAAAATATTTCTGTTAAAACATAAACAAGGCATCGCGCTTGTTTATTGAAAGACAAGGGATTTTGACTGAGACGACAAAGAAGATGATTACAATAATGAAAAATCTAATGTTTTCATTATATTTTGCCAACTAATTAAAGAAATGATTTCAAAAAACACAAGGAGGAATCGAGCATGGACATAGCCAACCAGAAAAAACTTAGTTCTAATGAGGACGCTAAGGCTAAGTTGGTTTTCTTAGCCAAGCAATTATTTTTGGTTGGTTTTGGCTTTACAGTCATTCTTCTCCTAACAAAAGGTAATCCACCTTGGTTCGTTGTGGCTTTGTATTTAGGCTTGTGTATTTTATTGCTGGCTTTAAATAAAAAAAAACAGATTTTTTCAGAAGAATCTCAAGAGCTATTGAAAATAGTTCAAGCTAAAAAATCATGTGAAAATATTAGAGAACAAGAACTTATTAATCAAGCAAATTTAGTTCAAAAAATTCTGGTTTCATCATCTCAAGAGAAAGACAGCGGGCACCTTAATTTAATCCTTGAAAATTTGAGCCAGACTCACCTAGTAGGTGTTAATCTTAACCATGCCTATTTAAGTGGTACTAACCTGAACCATGCCAATCTCAGTGAAGCTAACTTATCAAATAGTAACCTCAGCGATGCTCAGTTAACAGGTGCCAACCTCAAAAATACTAACTTTCAAAAAGCCAACCTTAGCAGTGTTCAGCTTGTAGGTGCCAACCTGAGCAATGCTGATTTGAAGGAAGCTAATCTTAGCAATGCTAACCTCAGCAATGCTGATTTGAAGGAAGCTAATCTCAGTGAAGCCAACCTGAGTGGTGCTGATTTGAAGGAAGCTAATCTCAGTGAAGCCAACCTGAGTGGTGCCTACTTATGGAGTGGAAATCTTAGCAATGCCATACTTATAGGTGCCAACCTTAGCAGAACCTATATGACTAGTACCAGGCTTAGGAATGCTAACCTCAAGAGTGCCATTCTACAAGATGCTAATTTAAGTGAAGCAAAACTGAAGGATGCTAGCCTTAGTGGTGCAGACTTGAGAGGTGCGAACCTGAGTAGTGCTAATTTGAAGAATGCCGACTTGAGCGATGCGAATCTAGAGGGCGCTAATTTAGAGGGCGCTAATTTAGAGGGCGCTAATCTAAGCAGAGCCAACTTATGTGGTGCAAATTTAAGTTGTATTAAAACGGATCGGGCAACACTTTTGGATAATAAATGGCGTCTGGTTTGGGAACTTGAGCAGCAAGTCAATCATGATAGCGAAGAGCCAATGTTTTACAATACTAAATAGCTGAAGTTTACAGATTTTTTTAACAACTAAAAACCCCTGGTTGAAGCCGTGGGGTTGTTGCTTATAATATAAGAGAACCGTTTTTTTTTAAGGAATGTCTCTCAAACAAAAAGCTATTACGAATAGCATACGACCTTGCGATTGGCCCATTGAACAATTGCCTGGATTGAGCCAGCAAGAACAATCCCAACTGCAAGACTGCGGGATTACCACCACTGCAGCGTTGGTTAAACAGGGAAAAACCCCAGCAACTCGGTTAGCGCTGGCAAATAAATTAAAAATTCATCTTCAGTACGTGAACAAGTGGGTGGCTCTAGCCGATTTGGCTCGCATTCCCAGTGTAGGAATCCAGCATTGCGGTTTATTACTGCACGCCGGTATTGGTTCTACTGCACAGTTGGCTGCTATTCCGGCGTACAAATTGCATCAACAAATTATGCGCTTGGTAGTAGCAACAATGCAACGGCGAGATTTATGCCCTTCTGTCGATCGCGTTCAACAATGGAGCTATGAAGCAAAATTGCTAAGTGCTAATGGCTAATAGCTAATAGTGCAATTAGCCATGAGCCATTATTCTTGTGCAAGCACTCCATTTAAGAAAATATCAGCCAGCCCTTCTGCCATTTCTTGGATTTGTTTTGGAGAAGCGTCAGGTTCCATAAGGGTGTTGTTAGAAAAACCCGCAATGGCAAACATTCCCAAGAAAACTTTGGCAACGAGTTTTGCATCCATTTTGCGATAGATACCTTTATCCATCGCAGTTTGAAAGAATGCTTCGGCAACATCGGTCATTTTCTCAATGACTTCTAATTGAATGCGATCGCGTAAGTCTGGATGAAACTGCGCCTCCATAAAACAAACCCGCATTAAATCGGCATTTTTTTGCATATTCCACATCCGACGGCGCATTACCTGAGCTACAGCTTTGTAGCTACCCATTTCACTCAGTTCTGTGAGCAAGTCCGTGAGAATCTCCACCCACCCACTAGTTGCGACCTCAACTAATATTGCCTTTTTATTAGAAAAATGACGGAACAGAGTGCCTTCCGCCACCCCAGCCGCTTGTGCTAAATCACGGGTTGTCGTACCATCAAATCCTTGAGAAGCAAATAACCGCCTAGCAGCCTGTAAAATGCGGTCGCGTGTTTGAGCTTCTGATGGTGGGGGAGAATTAAAAACTCGCATAAAACTTATCGTAAACTATCCGGAACAGGATGTGTAGCATTATTGTCTAACGTCAAGTACAACAAATACAGAAACCTTAATACAAGATTAAGACCCTGTTGGCAAAGTAACCTATTTTTGTTGTGTTGTAATGGATCTTTACCTCTATTGTTGCGTATGAATAAGTTGCGTTGCTTATACCAAAGGGTAGTAAAAAGAAGACAAAGAGAAGTTCACAGTCCTATTCCTATGCTCCTCTCATCGAAATTACAACGACTTTCTGTCACTTTCATGGCAGTAATACTCCTTTGGTGGAGTTTACTACCGGAAGTTGCTGTCGCTAGGACACAAACCCCAAACACTGCTCAAACATCGATTCAACCTTATTTAAATCGGGTTATTAAGCAGTTAACAGAGTTCCGTCTCAACAATGGCTTGAAGTTTATTGTTCTCGAACGCCATCAAGCTCCTGTTGTTTCTTTTTTAACATATGCAGATGTAGGTGGAGTCGATGAGCCTAACGGAAAAACTGGTGTAGCCCACTTTCTCGAACATTTGGCATTTAAAGGTACAACACTTATTGGTACGGAAAACTACAAATTAGAAAAACCATTACTAGATAGCTTAGATCAATTAGCAGCACAAATCAAAACAGCAAAAGCTGCTGGCAAACAGGATGAAGTTGCTAGATTGGAAGCAGAGTTTAAGAAAGTTGAGGCAGAAGCAGCCAAGCTAGTCGAACAAAACGAACTCGGGCGAATTGTAGAACAAGCGGGAGGGGTGGGTTTAAACGCCAATACCTCTACAGAAGCAACTCGTTATTTTTACAGCTTTCCTTCCAATAAATTAGAA
>NZ_BAAFZH010000053.1:0-58625 GCF_054684315.1 Scytonema sp. NUACC21
TCTGATTGTATAAGGCTTAATTAAGCATCGATTTTGGGTCAAAAATTTAGTACAAATGAACGCGTTGAAAGGGCTGGCAGTGCCCACCCTACGTCTTAAGCTAACGGTGGGCAGTGCCCACCCTACGTGTTGAGGTAATGGAATGGTGGAAAGGGAGTAGCTAGGAAATATATTTTAAATCTTGTATGGCTTCAGCGGCTGATTGATAGCGATCGCTAAAATGGTAGCGCACCATCTTGTCTAAAATCTGTGCCAACTTTTCGCTCACTTGTGCGCGATGACGCCACATCACACTTCCAGTCTCGGGATTGGGCTGAAGTTCGTGAGGTAGTAACCCAGTGATTGCTTGAATGCCAATCACACCAACAGCATAGATGTCACTACACAGGCGGGGATGACCGGCAAACTGTTCGGGTGGTGCGTAACCTCGCGTTCCAATGGCAACTGTTGCTAATTCTGTTTGCTCATTGCCTGGTGGTTGCATCATTTTAACTGCGCCAAAGTCAATCAACACTAAGCGATTATCAAAACTACGCCTGAGAATATTAGTTGGTTTAATATCCCGATGAATCACGCGATGGTCGTGAACAAATGCCAAAACTTCTAGAATTGCTTTGAGCATATCAATGACAACGGACTCTGTCTGCACGCCCCGCACGGGTGGCAGTTCCTCACTCAGAGGATGCCCGTGAATATATTCTTGCACTAAATAAAATTCATTATTTTCCTCAAAATAAGCTAGGAGTTGGGGAATTTGATGGTGTACTCCTAAAGCTTCTAAAATGTCGGCTTCAGCATCAAATAACCTTCTGGCAACTTGCATAAATTTTGTATCTCGACGGGCAGGCATTAACTGCTTTACCACACAAACGGGATTACCCGGTCGCTGTGTATCATTTGCTAAATAAGTGCAACCAAATCCACCTGAACCCAAAACCTTCGTGACTTTATAACGCCCGCTGAGGATAGAATCACCGGTTGTTTTTTCTAATGTATCTACTTTTGATATATGAGTATGTTTGTCTTTTAATTCTGTCGTTTCTTTTAAAAGGGTATGTAACTGTGCAATTGCTTCTTTTTGCTGTTCAACTTGTAAAACAATCACCTTAGTTTGCTGCTGGGTTTGGTATGTAGTGTAAGCCATAATACCCATACCACTGATTACCAATCCTATTGCTGGCGGTACCACTGGTACCCACCCTGCCTGTAGAAACAAAGTCGTACAAATAGTTATTAAGCCACCGAGGGTTGTACCTCCCACAACGACTATCACTAAAGGATGTCGCAAACGCCAAGCCAATGCAGCACCTACAAATGACCACAGCCATATCCACCCTGTCTCAGCCCATTCAGGAAGGTACCAAATCAGTGGGCGTCCATCAAGTGCTGCACTCAGAAGTTGGCTTGCTATTTGTGCGTGAATTAATACTGGAGCCATTCTTGCTGGTTGGTCAGCCAAAGCACTGTAGGGGGTATAAAAACCAGGGTGAAGACTGGGGGTCTTAGTACCGATGATGACCAGACGGTCTTTGACTAAATTAGGATCTACAGCCCCATTTAAAACTTGTGTCAGAGTCACTTCTTGTGCAAGGCGCTCCGGATGTCTATAATTTAACATGATTTGGTAGCCAGCAGAATCAATGTTTTTGTAGCTACCTGCGTTGTTATTAAGAGATTTAAAATTTGTTGTTAAAGTGGGAATTTTAGCACGGCCCAAATTCATATTCTGTCCGTCTGGAAAATCTACTTCAATACCTTCTTTTTTTAAATAACTTATTGCTAGTGTGGCAGCAAATGATGAAGCTGTTGTACATTTCTTATCTTCCTCAGAATGAGCAAACAATAAACTGCGGCGAACAATACCATCATCATCTGTGACTAAATCGGTGAATCCTATATTGTCTATGGGAAAATTTGGTGGTGGTCCAATTTCTTGAGTTCCTACGCTGCTAAATGCACACACTCCAAAGATATTATTTTGGGGTTTTAAACCTACTGCAAAATCTTCCTGCTCCGATCTATATAAATTAATACCAATAATTCGCGGATTGTACGACTGTAACTTTGCCAATAACTCGTTGATTTTACTATCTGACAAGGGCCATTTTTGTTTCTGAATATCGTCTTCGGTTACGGTTACTAGCACTAGACGCCCATCAGGTGCTTCCATAGAACGCAGCCGCAACATTTGGTCGTATGCTTTAAGTTCCACTGACTGCAACAATTTCAGTTCTCGAACTCCCAATAATAAAGCGGTGGCTCCTATACTAGTTATAAGAACAATTCGCAACCATTGGAAGGGATCGTTGTTACGATCGCGATCCAAAATGACTTCTTGAGGAGCCTCTGTTAAAGCGAGTTCCTGTGCGTTTTGGTCAACAAGCCCTTCACGATGGCGATTCTGCTTCTGCATAAGAGACAGAGATCTCTTAAGAGAAACCGGAACCCAATCTTTTGCCAAAGTTGCACGCAATTTTTCTAGTAGTCCAGTCATCACGGGAGTGCTGCAGTAACGAGAACTTTACAGTAGAACTTACTTATTTTAGTGGTTCTATCCCGTTTTCAGTTCTAACTTATATGAGGCGTGTACTAAACTGTTACAAACGAACTGACTTTATTATCAATACTTGCATCAGGGCATAGGGTATTGTTTGTTTTAGAATGCGTGAGCCCCGGCAGAGGAAATCTGACATGAACCCGATGAAAGTGATGGATTGGCAGACCAAGCAATTATCCGAATTACCTCGTTCAGGAGAGGGGAATTGGTCAACTTGGCTACTTGAAAATGGTTATGAATTGATTGACCGAGAAGCATTAGGGTATACGGAGATAAAACTTTACGAAAACGAAAAGAATCGAGTTTTTGCGATTTATCACCCCATTTATGCGGGTTTAGATACCGAAAGCCTCTACGTGAACATCCCTTCAGAAGAAGATGCACGACAGCTGATGAACGTTGCAAAACAGTTAGTTGCAGGTATGGGCACAATGTTTAACATTCTTGGAGATGAAGAAGATGAGGACGAAGACTAAAGTCGGTTAAGCTAAGATAGGTATGCAACGCAACCCACAGATCGGTTGTTGCAGTTATCTGTATGGATTTATTCGAGCAGCACTACCAGAACGCACTAGGAACCGAAGCGCCCCTAGCAGCCAGGATGCGTCCGAGGACGTTGGATGAATTTATTGGTCAAGACCATATCATTGGACAGGGGCGCTTGTTGCGACGAGCTATTAATCTAGACCAGCTTTCCTCGTTAATTTTTTATGGACCCCCTGGTACGGGTAAAACTACCCTGGCTCGCGTCATTGCCAACACAACCCGCGCTCACTTTATTGCCATTAACGCTGTCCTCTCAGGAGTCAAAGAGATTCGTGCTGCGATTGAGACTGCTCGGGAACATCGCAAGTATCACAATCAAAAAACTATTTTATTTGTGGATGAGGTTCATCGCTTCAACAAATCCCAACAAGATGCTCTGCTGCCGTGGGTGGAAAATGGAACTGTTATCTTGATTGGCGCGACAACTGAAAATCCTTATTTTGAGGTGAATAAAGCTCTCGTCAGCCGTTCGCGGATTTTTCAACTCAAGCCATTAAATAATGATGACTTGTACCGTGTCCTACAGCAGGCGCTGACAGACACAGAACACGGATATGGTAAAAAGCAAGTCCAGCTTGAACCAGATGCTGTAAATCATTTGGTCAATGTTGCTAACGGAGATGCGCGATCGCTTCTTAATGCGTTAGAACTGGCAGTAGAGACAACGCCCCCCGATACAGCAGGCATGATTCACGTCACATTAGCAGTTGCAGAGGAATCAATTCAGCAACGTGCTGTTTTATACGACAAAGAAGGTGATGCCCACTTTGATACTATCAGTGCTTTTATCAAAAGCTTGCGTGGTTCTGACCCAGACGCGGCTTTGTATTGGCTGGCAAAAATGGTCTATGCTGGTGAAGATCCCCGCTTTATCTTTCGCCGGATGTTGATTTTAGCGAGTGAGGATGTCGGGCTTGCCGATCCCAATGCAGTTGTGGTGGTGAATGCTTGTGCAACTGCCTTTGACCGCGTGGGAATGCCAGAAGGGCGCTATCACCTAGCACAAGCAGCCCTTTATTTATCAACCGCACCCAAGTCAAACAGCATTATGGGTTTTTTTGATGCTTTGGCTGCAGTGGAAAAGGAACGGGAGGATGATATTCCCACTCACCTGAAAGATGCCAATCGCGATAAGGAAGGGTTTGGACATGGGGCAGGTTATTTATATCCTCATGCCTACCGCGACCATTGGGTTGCTCAACAATATTTACCCTCTAATTTGCAGGGACAGGTTTTCTATCAGCCTCAAGACCAAGGATACGAAAAGAAAATTGCCACACTCGTTGCTCGCCATCGTGAAATGCAAGTTGCTGCTGCGATGGAGGGTGTAGAATCACAAGAAGTGCTGACTTACGGAAAACTTGACCGTACCTCCGAACGGTGGTTGCAGCGTACCTTGTCTCAGGTTGGTGTAAAGTTAGGTACTATAAGAGACCGTATTTTCACTTGCGCCCAACTACAGCGCCATCACCTAGTCTTAGACATCAATGCTGGAAGTGGGCTGTTGAGTTGGGAAGCATTGCGCCAAGTTCCAGAAGGTGGAGTCTACTCTTGTACCTATAAGGCAAGTGAAGCTGAAGCCTTACAGCAACAAGCAGCGGCATTAACAGAACTCCTGCGTCCCGTAGTTTTCACTGCGACATTTACTGAGCTACCTGCCGCATTGGCTTCCTATGCCCCTGATGTTCGATTTGATTGTATTGTTGGACGCAATGCACTGCTCAACGAGCCAGATAAAGTAGCTGGGGCTAAAATTCTGGCTGGATTACTGCCCAATTCTGGGAGAATTGTACTGGCAGAAACAGTGCCACGCCATACTCAAAGGTTTTATCGTCTGCTTGACCCAGCAAAGCTTGAGGCAAAATTATACGAGCGATTGGTTCGGGCTGAGGAATCTATCTATACCTTTCCATCTGACCCAATGCTCAATTGGGACGCTGACGATTTACAAAGAGCTTTTGAGGATGCTGGTTTGGTTGTTGAAGTTGAAGTTGAGCGCAGCATAACGCAAATGTATATTACATCAGCTTTTATTGAGCGCTTGTTTGCTCTTAACCCAGCTAAACCCAGTTATGCAGACCGTCTGGCACTCAATCTCAAACCAGAGGAAATCCAGACTCTCAAAGAGTTATTAACTCAGTGCTTGCTTCATCAAACAGTTAATTGGGAAACCACTATTGCTTTTTTCAATATCGAATCTCCAAATTCTAGAGATTTTCTATAGTCTGTAGGGTTGGGGTTGCAATCAATTGAAAATTGCTGTAATGCACAGTTGGATTCAATGTCTTGTAGTTTCTCAATTGTGAGAAATGGCGTTGCTGAATCAACATATGAATTTCAAAATTCTCATTCATGTAGAGACGCTTCAAACAGCGCGTCTCTACAGAGATTTGCTGGAGATTGAAAAACATACTACGATCCTACGTAATTCATTACCAAATTCAGCAATGCTTGAGGAATAGTTTCCCATTAGCAGTCTGCTTGTTGTAAATTGGGCGAAGGTATAGTTAAAAACTATCCTCAATATTTTAGCTATAGAGTTAAATCAATAGTTCTCCATTGAAAATGAGATACAAAGTTGTAAAAAAGAGACGCACAAATAGGCGAATATACTTGTAGGGACTCACTTTTATCCCAGATTGACAGCTAAGCAGCCAACCCTTATTTAATAAGCAATTCCCGTGTTAGAAGCATGTGTACTCGCAACAATATGCATTGAGTGATCTGGTTCACAACCCTGGTACAATTCAGGGCGTAAAAGCAAAGATATTGGAGTGCGATATCTAGGATTTTATCCGGTGAAAACCCGAAGCAGATTCATTAACACTCTCTTTAAATAGCTAGTCAGTGGATCAGCAATCAACAACACGCTCCGTCGGCTTCTCTAAATCTATGATTTTTAAAACTACTTTGAGTGCTTAAGCCTTAATTGGTAAGAGCATCGTATCAAAAATTAACCACGGACGGGTGATTAAATTGTTTAAATAATATGCAGCCGTTCTGGAAAAATCAGGGAGCTAGCGCGTTGGAAGGCACACCCTTGGGCGGTGAGCCATTCCTAAAGGAGGGTTACCCCATCCCAGGGACTGGTAAGTCGAGAGGGTGAAACCGAAAGGCGAACCCAGAGGGCAAACCTGTATAGCTATGTGGCTATAGCCTGCAGCAACGCGAAAGCGACTCCGAAAGGAGAAGGGCAATCCCAAATTTGAAGGGAGTGCCATCGTGTTTCCCAACAGTCCCGCAACTGGCGAATGTGTAAGCGCTTTTGACAGAGTAAATAGCTCTTTAAGTTTGAGCGAAGAATCGCAATTTTTATTACCAGCAGCATATGGCTGGGCTTGCAAGGGGCTTTCCATGAATAACAAACCCCCAAGTTTATTTATGCTGCCAAGAATTGAGGAAAATAATTGAATGCCAAAACAAATTATCATCGCGGAACAGCATCAGATTGCTGCAGTATTTTCAGAAGACCAAATACAAGAATTAGTTGTAGCAACGGGTCATCACCAAATAGGGGATATTTACCTGGGAGTTGTTGAAAATGTACTACCAGGGATAGATGCAGCCTTTGTCAATATAGGAGACCCGGAAAGAAATGGTTTTATTCACGTGACTGACCTGGGTCCATTGCGGCTAAAGCGCACGGCATCAGCCATTACAGAATTGTTAGTGCCGCAGCAAAAAGTGTTGGTTCAAGTGATGAAAGAGCCAACAGGTACAAAAGGACCGAGGCTGACAGGGAACATCACCTTACCGGGACGTTATGTAGTACTGATGCCTTACGGACGAGGCGTCAATCTCTCAAGGCGGATTAAGAGTGAAAGCGAACGGAACCGCTTGCGTGCTTTGGCGATTTTAATTAAACCCGCAGGTATGGGTTTGCTAGTTCGTACAGAAGCGGAAGGCAAGCCGGAAGAGGCAATTATAGAAGACTTAGAATTGCTGCAAAAGCAATGGGAGGCAATTCAGCAAGAAGCACAATCAACCCGTGCCCCAGCATTGCTCAATAGAGATGATGATTTTATTCAACGCGTTCTACGGGATATGTATGGCGCGGATGTAAACCGGATTGTGGTAGACTCCAGCACGGGATTGAAGCGGGTGAAGCAGTACCTGCAAAACTGGAGTGGCGGGCAAACACCACAAGGGTTGTTAATCGACCATCATCGCGATCGCGCTGCTATACTAGAGTACTTCCGCATTAATGCTGCTATTAAAGAAGCCCTTAAACCTAGAGTCGATCTACCTTCTGGTGGATATATAATTATTGAGCCAACAGAAGCATTAACGGTCATAGATGTCAACTCTGGCTCCTTCACCCGCTCGGCAACAGCTAGGGAAACAGTTTTGTGGACGAACTGCGAAGCAGCCACAGAAATAGCTCGCCAGTTACGCCTGCGAAATATTGCTGGAGTGATTGTTGTTGATTTCATCGATATGGAATCGCGCCGAGATCAACTCCATGTTTTAGAACACTTTAATAAAGCCCTAAAAGCAGACAAAGCCCGTCCCCAAATTGCTCAATTGACCGAACTGGGTTTGGTTGAACTGACTCGGAAGCGCCAAGGTCAAAATATATACGAACTCTTTGGAAAAACCTGTCCCACCTGTGGTGGTTTAGGCCACGTTGTTCACCTACCAGGCGAAACTGAAACCCGTCTGCCAACAACACCAGCAGACCTACCAGACCGCTTTGCTCCTCTGTCTAACAGAGAACAACCCCGTCTGGCACAAACAACCCGAGTCCCAGAACCACGGGAAAGCAGTTATGAAGGATATGGAGAACCATCACTGTATGAGCCCGAACGGGATTTGGTTTCTCTGAACTTAGACAACCACCCCAGCTATCGGGAAATTAATGATGACAGCAGAAAGCGTCGTATCCGCCGCAGCCGTCAACAAGGGTTAAATGGGGGAAATAATGGCAAAGAAGAACCACGGGTTATCTCTAACTCATCAATGCCGTTTGAACAAGACTTTGATATTGATGACGAACCCGAACTTGGAACTGTCACGGAACTTCCCGCGCCCGTTAGTAAAGTGACTTGGGGTGAAAGACCCGAACGTACTAAAATTGCTAAAATAGAGCCCGTTAAACCAGTGGTGGAACCTCCGGAGATTGTCACAGTAGAAATGTCTTCGCCGGAACAAGAAGTGTTTGCTTATACAGGCGCATCTCCATTGCTGAAGTTGAATCGGGAGGTCAGAAATCCTAAGGCAGTTATTATTAACGTTACCCTTCCCGGTCAAAATTCCACAACACCTACGCCCACAACATCTACTTCTGAATCAACCTCTTCAAGTCTTAACGAACCAGTTAGCAGACAAACAATCGTTGAGCCAGTTAGCCCGGTTAGCCAAGTTAGCCAATCCGAACCAGAACCAGCAACTGAAGAGCCAGCATTTACCGTAGTGGTAGATGAGACTGAAGTTGCTAGCAGCACAGGTGACAAACGCCGTCGCCGTCGCCGTTCTTCGTCTGTCTCAGATTCATCCACTGAAAGTTAACCAATTTATGATAGAAACAGAGCAAACTGCCGCTTCTGACGGGGGGTTTCCAGCCCCTTTGCAAGAAACAAGATGGCTGGAATTCTCTACGCAGCCAAGCACTCAAGGACTGATTGCGGGCGTAGATGAAGTTGGTCGAGGAGCTCTATTTGGTCCTGTTGTGGCAGCAGCTGTGATATTACCAGAAGTGGCTTTACGCCATCTTGTTGCAGCTAATATCAAAGACAGCAAAAAGCTGTCTGGCAATCAAAGAGAATTGCTAGCGCAGCAAATTTGTGAGTTGGCGATAGACTGGGGAATTGGATTTGCTTCCACGACTGAAATCGATCGGATGAATATCTTGCAAGCAACACTGTTGGCAATGAAGCGGGCTGTGCTGAAGTTAAGGGTACAACCTACTTTGTGTTTGATTGATGGGAATCAGTTGGTGACGGGCTTACCAATTCCACAACAAACAATAGTTAAGGGTGATGAGCGATCTATCGTTATTGCCTCTGCCAGTATTGTTGCTAAAGTTTGGCGTGACGCTTTGGTGCTTCGTCTTGCTTCCAAGTATCCCATGTATGACTTAGAACGCAACAAGGGGTATGGAAGCAAGCGCCATTTGATGGCGCTGCAACAGTATGGTGCCTCACGGTTGCATCGCAAGTCTTTTCGTCCCTGCCAACATAATTCGTAATTAGTAGCTATTCGGTTACTATCGGCAATTGCGTACTGTCCTTAGTTCGCCTTATTTGTTGTGTTTGCAATCTTGCCCAATTGCGATAATCAGCTAGGAGTTGATGTTGCAATCTTTGCTTGATTGTCAGCAAAATGCTCTTGAGTAATCCATTGCCTGTTGTTTCTAAAATCGGTTTAGGTGTAAAAGAAAATGGAGGTGGTAAATCAAGCTTCACTTCTAAATCGGCTCTTCCTTTAAGGTGAGCACCAGTATTTTGTTCTTCTGGGGACAGATACCCTTTTAAGTTTAAAGAAAAGCGTTGGTTTATATACTCAATTCCTAGAATTTCACAACCTACCGATTGCAAGCGAATTGTACCATTTGATTCAACGGTGACTTTTAGATCTACAGAAGGCTGAATACTTAATGACATGAAACTTAGAGGACGCAGTTTCAGACGAAAAACTTCCTCAGACAGCTGCTCAACGCGGTTGGGGTCAAATAATGCTCTAACCAAACGTTGGGGTTGTCGCAAGTAGTGCTGAATCGGAATAGGTTGCTCCGGAATTGCGATCGCTACCAATTGAGATGCAGTAAACCGAGTTGGCATGGGAGTATTAAAATACTTGTTAATTAATTGTAATGTTTTTTAACAGTCTTGTGTTTTCGTGCCAAGAAATCTGAGAATATGTTTCTCATTGTATGACTTTCGGTAATGATAAATCTAGAAAAATATCAAAAATCATGCCTTAAACGCTTGGCAAGGCACAGAAAAAAAGCGAATGTAGGTGTAGAAGTAAGATAGCCCTGTGTGAAGGGAATTTTCTTGTGTATAATTATCTGCTTATAGTCATTCGCACTATAGCAAATTTGCACCTCTCAAAAATTCATGAATTTATCGATCGCACATTTAGGACCTTCAGGGACTTACGCAGAACAAGCGGCTCTTGTTTATTCCAACTGGCTTACCAAAACTTCAGACGTGGAAGCTAGCTTATGTCCGTATCCCAGCATTGCCCAAACACTGAGAGCGGTTGCTTCATCTCAAGTAGAACTGGCTGTGGTACCAGTAGAAAATTCTATTGAAGGTAGTGTAACCATGACCTTGGATACACTGTGGCAACTGGATAACTTGCAAATTCAGTTGGCTTTGGTCATACCAATAGTCCACGTGTTAATTTCTTGTGCTCAAAGCATAGAAGATATTAGATTCGTTTACTCTCATCCACAAGCTCTAGCACAGTGTCAGAAGTGGTTGGATCGAGCCCTTCCCAATGTACAACTTATTCCAACAAATTCCACAACCGAGGCATTACTGCAACTTGAACAAGACGTAACAGCCGCAGCTATTTCATCTCAACGTGCGGCGCAACTATACAACCTGCCCGTACTGGCAAGTGGTATTAACGATTATCCGGAAAACTGTACTCGATTCTGGGTCATCAGCCAGAATTATCTACCTTTTGCTCGCCCCTCTCATCTAGAACATGCGAGTCACACTTCTCTTGCTTTTAGTACGACCGCCAATATACCTGGAGCATTGGCGAAACCTCTACAGGTGTTTGCTAATTTAGGGATTAACTTAAGTAAAATTGAATCTCGTCCTACCAAACGCTCCCTTGGGGAATACTTGTTTTTTATAGATATAGAAGCAGACGCGTCTGAGGCTGAAGTCAAATCTGCTTTAGCAGAAATAATGCCGTATACAGAGGTCTTAAAAATCTTTGGCAGTTATAATGTTTTGCCAACTCAAGAGTTAGTGGTGATTAGTTAGTGGTTAGTGGGGACGAAGAGCTACTAACTACTAACTACTAACTACTAACTACTTCTAGTTAAACGTATCTTTGAGAACGGTACGAGCGGCTAGATGATTGCGAGTGGAAGTCAAAATTTCTGCTTCTCTTTCCAGACGAGCGACGGTATCCTGTAACTCTAGCAGTGCTTGCTGCTCTGCGGCGACACCATAAAGGTTACTTGCAACCCAGTAAGATAATTCTATTGGTAAATCTGGCAAATCTTCTGGTAGCTTGATGTTTTGTTCGGTCAACTTAGCTGAGAGTCTGACAACATCTCGCAGCAGTTGTTCCACTTCAGTAGCCAAAGGTCGCAAGTCCCGCGTAGGAGGATGGTCTTCAATCCACTCTACCAAACCCACTCGATAGGGCTTTTCACGAACGTACTTGAGAAGACGAAATCTTTGTTGCCCTAGAGTTAACATTTTCAGGCGGTCATCTGGCAGCCGCTGGTAATGAATAATTTCCGCGCAGCAACCAACATCAGCAATCGTACCTCTTACCGGGTCTACCATCAAGACACCGAACCTGCGATCGCTTTCTAAAATCGTGTTCATCATGATGCGGTAGCGCAATCGCAAAGCTTTATTTGACGTTAGGAGTGCAGGACCAATAGCAGGTTTCGTAGCAACCTTACCCTTATTATTTTGGGGTTTGGCTCATTCTGACGTCGTTCCGCAATCGGAAAAAGCTGGGATTTTAAACCCCGATGCTCTCAATCCCAAATACTCCATATTACTGGCGGTAATTTCAAAGTTAGCCTTAGGCAGTCAGTTAACACCATCATCAGCAATTGACCTCCATCCGGTAGCAGTAGCTGGGTTTTTGGGTCTGATAGTGACAGCATTGAATTTGATGCCAGTAGGACAACTTGATGGGGGTCACATTGTTCATGCCATATTTGGGCAAAGAACAGCAGTTGTCATCGGTCAAATTTCTCGCTTATTGCTGCTGCTACTTTCTTTAGTTCAGCAAGAGTTTTTCTTGTGGGCGATTATTTTATTATTCCTACCGCTGATTGATGAGCCTGCTCTCAATGATGTTAGCGACCTAGATAACAAACGGGACATAGGGGGATTGCTAGCAATGGTTGTGTTGATTGCCATCGTGCTTCCATTACCGCAGTCGCTCGCACGGTTGTTACAAATTTAACAGTAATGCTTGGGGAGAATCACGTATGCAAGACGAATCGCGAGAGGGATTTTTGGAAGTGCCAGAGGCGGGAAAAACTAAAAGTTGAAATCGCTTTCTTGTGGTTCCAAGCTGTACCAACCATACCAGTGACGAACTGCAAGCCAAATAGCAGAAAGAAAGCCCGCAAGACTGAGAGTCAGACCACTAAACGGTACTAATAATCCAAAAATAGGAAACACAACGCCAGAAATTGTGCAGATGATAGCAGCGAGAGATGCATTGCGGTTTGACCCCAAACCCCAAGTTAAAAATAGCAAGATGAGGGAAATTAAAGCCCAAGCAATTGGAGGGCTCATCAGGCGGCTGAGATAAGTCAAAGTCAGCAGACAAGCAAAGAAGATACCACCCGCAATTGCAACATTTCTCAAACTTATTGGCAGTGATAAATATAGCAACAGTATCCACCAAAGAAATATTGCTGGTGCTAGTAACAGCAAGCGGGGAAGAACTCCAGTATCGCGAATTGGATTCGTGTTGGTAAAAACTCCAAATGGATTTCTGACCGAAACATTATCGTCAAATATCCAAGTATACCGGGTGCTTCTTCCATCAGTTTCCATCTCGCTTGGTATGATACCACTTGCAAAATCAGCCCCTGCAAAATTGGCGATCGCATTTAAGCGAAAATTAGAAAGCAACTGCCCGTTAGAGTTATAAACCCAGCGCGGACCTCCTTGAGCTTTGTAAGTGACTCTGAGACTTGTTTCTTGACCGGGCTGCAGTTGAAACAGAAAGTTATAATCGCCCGGATTGGTTTGTTGTAAACGAGTACCATCACGCTCGACTTTGTAACTTTGTAGTAGAGAATAACCAATCGGCGGTTGCGCTTCAAAGAAAAAACTATTGATATCTTTAAGTTGGTTAACTATTTTATAGTCAGCAACATAATCTACTTTATATATAGCGCGGCGGGCTTGAACATCAGCACTTTGGTCAATCTTAACTTGAATTTGCGAGCCACTCAAAGCCAGGAAACGGTTAATTTTTTGCTTATCATTGACCTTAACTATCCTGCCATTAACTTGAGTGTTGTAAGTATATGGTTCTTCTGTGATATATCGCACTTGCGGTGCCATTTGTTCCAGTCTTTCCCCTGCAACACTCTGTGCAACTTGAGCCACCTTTGCTTGTTCCCAATGATGATAGCGATTCCCTAAAGTCGAACAGAGAAAAAACCCTGCCACAACTAGAACTAATATCAGAGTTAAATGTTGCAATCCCCTTAATAATTGGGAGTAACTAACAGCCCATTCTCCGATTAAAATAGCTTGTTGCTCTTGGTTTCGACGCAGGGCAAAACTTAATAGAGCAATTGCAATTCCTAAAGCAACAACCAGGAATACTAGTAATAGTGAAGCTTTGAGTAGATGCGTTCCGAATTGAATAAGTTCGGTAGGATGCGTTAGATCGGGCAATCCTGGGATGCCTTTAGCAGATTCAAACATGGCTGAGTGCTTGAGTAATGTATAGAAAGAGACTGAGGATCTGTCTCAAAAGTTTCTCACACTCAAGAGAGATAGAAGAATCTGAGCTAATGTGCATATGGCTGAAGCTGAAACCCGCTCTCAGACTGGATCGAAAAATGAGGTCTTTGGGCTATCGATGTTCTTAAATACATAAGTACATCAAAAACGGTCAAGAAATTCCTCGTAAAATTGGTCATTTTTTTGCACAATATGCTGTGAGGCTGATTGCATAAGGATTAATTGGGCATCGATTTTGGATCAAAATTTTAGTACAGATGAACGCGTTGAAAGGGCTGGCAAATCTAATACATTTTTGTACGTAATGTAATAATGCGATCGAAACGTCAAGCTATTGACATAATATTAAACATTTGTCAACCAGCTGCGGTTGGTTGTTATTGAAAAAGCTTCGTTATAAACTTTGGCTGGAGAAAACTAGACCACTTCCAATTGCTCTCGCCCAAAACAAGCTGCTTTCTGGGCACGAAAGTGTTTCGCGAAGAGGATTTATACAATGAAGAAAATCATAATTGTCTTGTTAATCATGGTCGGCTTAAGCCTATCACTAGGTATACCGCCGGCTGTTGCTGATGATTGCTTGAAAACGTTAAATACTGGTTCAAATACTACCATACCAGTTTTTTATGAAGATGCTGCTGCTTTCTACGGCTGGTCGGGAGGTATAGTTACTAATGATATGTACTACAATTCCTGTGGTTATACTGTGACTCTTAAAGTTAATTCCGCTGACTGGGATAGGCTTCGCCAAGAAGGAAAGCTAGATGGTATCCGATATATATACAAAACGCCTAAAGAATCCAAAATTATCGTTAGAAAGATTGTAGGAAGTGAGCCCACCGATGTGAAAATTGAAGATTTCTACAACTAAGACTCATACGTTGATTCACACGGGAACAAAAGACCGACTATATACTCGGTCTTTTATTTTTGTAAAGAATTCTTGTTACTTAATAAATTCTCAAACACAATCACGTAAAATTGTGAATTTTTTCAAACTAGATAGCGCCGAGCATTACTTGAGGTAATTTTCAGATTGATGTTAGCAGACTTAGTACTAGTTAATTTCTGAAATTAAAAAGATTTTGTAAACACCAACTTTTAACCGAAATAACTTTCTGAAGGTTGCTAAAAATCTTCATGACTTAAAATTTTCCTCACAGGACTTGTTGTTGATTTAATATGTCAAAACTTTGAATTCTTATCAAGGACAGTTAAGACCGTTAAGACCACTCGTGACAGATTAAAAAATAATGCAATTTGTCAATATATCTAAATATATAAATAAACTTAAATAATAATAATCATATAAGAGGGGAAGGGGTGGAGACAAGTGTCGCTCGCCTCTACCCCTTTCTTAATATTATCATTATCAATACGAGACTCTCTACAGGAATAAAGTACTGCGATTACCAATCAACAATAAAATCATTCCAATAATAGTATCTGTTTGCATAGTCAAATCTCGTCATATATGATTAATTATCTACTAAGTTTGAGTTAGTTCGATACCGAACAACAAATCCTACATATAGCAGGTTTTGGTGTAAATCCCGGTATGTTAACCAACCTTAGCTGAACTACACAGCCCTTAATCCCCTGGCTAAAAGCATGAGGGAATTCTTTTCTTAAAACGTTGTAACTAAGGCATAAAGTTTACTTCAAACCTCTCTCCCGTCAGGAAAGAGGTATTGAAACCCCCTTTTCCTATACGGGTTGGGGGCTAGGGGGATTAGGTCGAGAAGATGGGCGATGTTTAACAATCTACTTTTCAATCATCCTTTGAGAGAGGTTTGGATATAACTATATCTTTTGATTGTGCGATTTGAATCTGGTTATACTTATCTCTCGCTTTTGTAAATGCTTGCTTTTGCGTCCGGTGACACGTTCCCGCCACATACGAAAACTAGATGCCTTCATTTCTCGACGCATCAGAGCAATGACCTCTTTTTCTTGCAAGCCAAATTGTTCTTGAATTGCCTCAAATGGCGTTCTGTCTTCCCATGCCATTTCGATAATGCGATCGATAGTTTCAGAGCTAAGTTCGGATAATTTCATTGAAAAATAATAAGTAAAAGACTTGAATTTAAATTTATCTAAATTTGTGTTTATCTTTCTCTAATATCAATTTAAGATGAAGCTGCACCAATTTTTACCCCTCCTAACCTCCCCGATATCTTGGGGAGGTTAGGAGGCGGTGGGGTTCTTTATATGCATCTTCATGATAAATACTACGTAATTCTTCAACATTCTGGGCGGTTTTTAGAGCAGTTTTGATAGCTCTTAATTGTTCCACATCTTCAATTTTTGAAATTTCTGGCATCAGGTTAAGCCCTAAATTACCAAACTTCAGTTCCAATGCTAGTTCAATTCCCTCGAGCAAACCAATTTTAATTCCCTTTTGCTCACCTCTTTGCTCACCTCTTTGCTCACCTCTTTGCTCACCTCTTTGCTCACCTCTTTGCTCTATACTCGTAATATATGGCATCTTTTTTTCCTCCTCGTATTGAATTAATTGTTGTTCAAACTCTAGCTCTAACTCTTCTGGTAGACTCATTATCCAATCTATGAATGCAAAAAGATTAATAATATCTTCTCGCATAAAGCCTTGCTCATACAACCGTTTAGTTAGAGTTAGCTTTGATTGAAGACGCTGTTGACTATTATTACGTGTTTCTATGGCTTTTAAATGAGCCATCACCACAGTAGCAAAGGGGTTGCGGCTAGCTTCTAGCTCTTGCCACTGCTGTTGATAGTCTAGCAATTTCACGACTGGAAACTTGAAATTCATTTCACAATCAAATACCTGGTAGCCAAATTGATTTGGTCGCCAGTTGCTTCTTTCGTCTCCCAACACGGCTAGGGAAGCCACCGATCGCTTGTAGCGATCGTAGATACGATAGTTACAGGTAAACATTCTTTGGGCAAAGTCACTTTCTTCCTGGCTTTGAACCTCGACGTGAATTAATATCCAAGTCTCTTTGCCCCCATGACGATAAATTTTAACGAGCTTATCAACTAAGCGTCGTCCCAATTCTGCATCCCGCACAACTTTTTGCAGTTCTTTGTCTAGAAACTCCGGGGGTTGTGTCCAATCAATTTCTTTATGAGCTTGAGGAAAGAAAAATAGTACAAAGTCCTCAAAATATTGTTGCAGTATATCTTTCCAAGGTGTATCAAATTCTGTTTGGGGCTGATTCATGGTTATTGATTTATTCTTTGTTGGATAAAAATAAAAAATCAGGATAATTCCAGACAATACCAGAATTACCCTGATTAATGTGCATTAAGAATTAGAAACTAAGACCTGTTTAAATCTTAAATTCTCAATCCTCACTCACTAAGCAAAAGTCGCAGTTTTGACATCATTGTTTGCCAACAATTCTTGCAACTCTTCGGCATCTACAGTTTCTTTCTCAACCAGCATCGCTGCGAGTTGGTCGAGAATGAGGCGGTTATTCTCCAACACTTGTTTAGCGCGTCGGTAAGCTGTTTCTACCAACTGACGAACTTCTTCATCAATTGCCGCTGCAGTTTCTTCGGAGAAGTCCCGTTCTGACATGATGTCCCGACCGAGGAACATATTGCCTTGCTGACGTCCAAGGGCAACTGGTCCCAAACGATCGCTCATCCCAAAACGTGTCACCATTTGACGGGCTACACGTGCCACGTGTTGCAGGTCGTTAGAAGCACCAGTGGTAACTTCTTCTTCACCAAACCAGCTGCTTGGGCAAAAATTGGTGGTGATTCTCCTGTATGCCCAAAGTCAATACTCCCAACATTTAAAGCTTCTAGCAGTTGTGGACCAGCAGGAAATTCAATCCACTCAACTGACACTCCTTCTGGTTGCAGGCGTTTTTCTAAAACTCCCTTAGCTTTGATCAAAATTGCCGATTTTTGATACCCAAACCTGACAACAGATGCTTTGGTTGAACCAGTATTAGCAACAGATGTTGCTGTGGAATTGGAATCAGCAGAATTATTAGCTGAGCACGCAGCAAATAACAAGCTTAAGCACAAACCTGCAACAAAAGCTCCAAAAATGGGAACTGGAAGATTTGAGAATAATCTCTTTCTCCGGTCGTGTTGAAGGAATCGGAGTTTAATCAACGATTTCCATTGATTCACTAAGATTTTTAAAATTTTGTTAAACATTCAACTTCACTCCTACAAAAAATTGTTTCGTACTATAAACTGATTGGCTTACCGTAGTATTTTAAGAAAAAAAGCAACTTTTCAACAAAATTTTTACTAGAAAGCAAAGCTAGTACGCAGTACACCTACCCAAATTGGATCGTTGGCATCATTATGCTCTGGCTTGGTAATCACATAAACAATGGGGGTAATACTGATATTGCTATTCAATCGGAAGCGATAGAAAGCCTCAAGATGTAAAGAAGTATCCGGATCTTCTCGTTTCTGTCCTGCCACTCTATAGTCAGTGTCGGTAACTTTAGGTGGTACACCAATTACAAAGCCTCCTAAATTACCTTCTTTGAATAAGTCTGGAAAACCAAACGTGAGAGCACCATTCACTATAGTTGCTTCACTATCACCCCCTGTCTCCTGGTGCGCTAAAGTATAACCGAACCAACCACCTAAAGAGAAGCGAGGGCTGAGTCTCCAGCTGAATTGAAGCCCGAAGTTATCTGAGGTTGTGGCATTTTGTTGAAAAGGATTTCTTGCAAACGCACTCCCTGTACCCCCTGTAAGGTTAAAACCAGATTGAGCAAGATAATATTTGCGGGCATAGGTGAGGGCAACATCAACCTGACGATTGGGTGAAAAGGTGAGTTGACCAATTGCAAGAGATGTACTGTTAGTCAACCCTCTGTTTGGTACATTAGCCTGAAAGTTATCGAGTATGTAACTCAAATGGAGTTGAAGTTTGTTGTTAAAGCGATAAGCAAACGCTGCCCCTGCGCCATCAAAGCCCGGTCGGTAAACAGTGGGGTTGAACTGTCCAAACCTTGAGAAAGCACCGTTAAGGGCACTGCCAGTTAAGTTCGTAATTGTTGGAATGTACGCAGGAGGATTGAGTGTCCGAGTCCCTACCCAAGCGGTCGCCTTGCTACCTATAGGAAAGCGGTAGTACAAGGCATCAACATACAAATCACCACTTGGGAAGTTAGCTGACTCATCCAGGGTAAAACGAGTCATTTGTGTTCCCGTTGAGGCTCCCATGTTAGGAATGCTAGATGCTACTAAACTTGTTGTTAATTGGTCTCTACCGCTGAAACTCGTTTGAAAAGCCAGTCTGGTACGATAACCAAGAAAGGTGTTACTGTCGTCATCCGTATCATCAGCCTCTGTGTTATTTGCTCTTGGACCAATGGCATCAGCCAGCACAAAGACAGCATCACCAACCAATTTGGTAGTCGTAGAAAATTGCTTGGCTTCTACTTCAGCAACACGAGGTTCCAAATTATCTACCCGCCCTCGTAGCTCAGCAATTTCGGGTCCAAATTCCTTAGTTAATCTTTCCAAAGCCGCTAAATCATCTTGAGTTAGCACCTCAGCTGTAGAAGATGCTATGAGGCGATTGATTTGATCCAAACACCCATTAAGACCCGCTGCAAATTCATAGCGGGAGAGAGCGCGGTTACCACGAAAAGTGTTGTCTGGATAACCAACAATACAGCCATAACGCTCAACCAGTGACTGAAGGGCAACAAAAGCCCAATCAGTTGGTTGTACATCTGAAAGTTGCGAAACTGATGTTGTCTGAGACACACTTCCTTTGTGTTTTGCTGAAGAAGTTTGCTCCCCCCAAGTTTGAGTGGAACTGCCCTTTAATTCTCGGGTCACATCTTCTTCACTCAGTCGTTCCTCAACTCTTTTTGTCTCTGGTGTTGTTTCTGTTGGCTGGGCAACAGCTTTTGCATCAATTGCTAATAATAGACTTAAAATAACCGGAGTAGCTAGCAGTAAATTCCAAACAATTTTGTTCATCACTTGATAAATTCATTTGAGCCAAAAGATTCAGTAGGTCGAATGAAGTCTGAAGAATCAGCAAAACTTGGAAAGTTAAGCTTTACTTTCCTTCTGGGAAAGTACTTTGCATTTTATACTTCATGACCCTAAATCACTACCTTCTTAATTCTGTAATTCAAAATTAAGAAAGTAATAATGTTAAAGTAAAAATTTTCTTAATAAATTTTACGGTAAGTCAGTCGAGTTTACGATGTTTGATTCTACTAGATAGAAGTATTTCATAAAAACTGTAGTTCTTAAGTATTTTTAGCTACAATTGCACGTGAGTTACTTTTTTAAAAATTGGGTTGCTTGTTGAAGCTAAGTCTGATAGTATCTTAGGCATTTTCTTGAAACACACATGATTCAGTTGATTTACAGTATTTTCTGTAAAGGTGTAGTATTTTTAAGTCCTGATAAGAGAACGAACGGGGAAAATTTTCTGAGCGTATGAAATACAATCAACTTGGTGAGAGCAACCTTAAGGTTTCTGAAATTTGTCTTGGTACTATGACCTACGGTCAGCAGAATACCATTGAAGATGCCCAAGAGCAGCTAGACTATGCGATCGCCCAGGGGATAAACTTTATTGACACTGCGGAAATGTATCCAGTGCCGCCCCGTCCTGAAACTCAAGGGCGAACAGAAGCCTATATAGGGGAATGGTTGAAGAAGCAACAACGGGACAAACTGATTATTGCTACCAAAATTGCCGGACCAGGTCGTCCCGTGAAATGGGTGCGCGGAGGATCGACAAACATTCAACGCAATAACATTAAGCAAGCGGTAGAAGATAGCCTCAAGCGGTTGCAGACAGACTATATCGATCTATATCAAATCCATTGGCCCGATCGCTATGTTCCCATTTTTGGGCAGACAGAATACAATCCCAATTTTGAGCGCGAAACAGTCCCTATTGCCGAACAACTCGCGGCTTTTGACGATTTAATTAAAGCAGGAAAAATCCGCTATCTAGGTTTGAGTAATGAAACCCCTTGGGGAGTGACTCAGTTTAGTCAGATAGCCAAACAACTGGGATTACCCAAAGTCATTTCAATTCAAAACGCCTACAATCTGTTAAATCGGGTTTTTGATTCTGCTTTAGCTGAAGCTTGCTATCATGAAAACGTAGGTTTGCTAGCTTACAGCCCTCTAGGATTTGGTTTACTATCAGGCAAATACGTGCATAGCAAGAAACCAGAAAATACACGACTCACTCTTTTTGAAAATTTTGGACAGCGCTATCTCAAGCCCAATGTCAGTGAAGCTGTAGCAGCCTATGTCGAAATTGCCCAAAGTCACAACCTCAAACCCGCACAACTAGCCATAGCATTTGTCCTCAGTCGTTGGTTTACGACTAGCACAATTATTGGTGCTACAACACTAGAACAACTTAAAGAAAATATAGACAGCTTGAATGTGGTTCTCGATAAAGAGATTTTGGCAGAGTTAAACGCCGTTCACACTCGTTATCCCAATCCAGCACCTTAATAGTCATACATTGTGAACTCCGCTAATAATTCGGGGTACCGAATGAGAGTGGGGGACAAGGGCGCAATTAAGTTAACCAAACTCCTTGCTTTTCCCGAAAAACTATGTAAAACTCTCTTTGTAACTTAATACGGCAAGTCTACCAATAAACCGTATTTTGGTGAAGCCAATACGAGCACCATCAGCGGCTTTTGCTAGAAAGCTGCTGGTTTTTATCCTCAGTGTTGCAAACAGCAGCCAGTATTTTAGCTGCGTTGTCCCCTCAGGTTTTCTATTGTAAGCCAACGTAGGTTAGGTATAGAAGCGCGAACATCATGAGTAAATTTTGGTCAGGTAATTCATCTACAGGCAATTTTGACCCAAATCTAGAGGCAGATGTACTCGTCATTGGAGGTGGTCCGGCTGGCACTTGGGCTGCTTGGAGTGCGGCATCCTCTGGTGCTAGGGTCATTCTTGTAGATAAGGGATACTGCGGTACAAGCGGATGCGCCGCTGCATCTGGTAATGGTGTGTGGTATGTACCGCCCGATCCACAAGCAAGGGAAGCAGCAATGGCATCTCGGGAAGCTTTGGGTGGATATTTATCAAACCGCAATTGGATGCAGCGGGTTCTGGCTCAAACCTATGTAAACGTCAATTTGCTTGCCGAGTGGGGTTATCCCTTTCCTACCGATGATGAAGGCAAACCCTACCGCCGTTCTTTGCAAGGTCCAGAATATATGCGACTGATGCGAAAGCAGGTGAAAAGGGTAGGGGTGACAATTTTAGACCACAGCCCAGCTTTGCAGCTGCTTGTAGATTCTGAGGGTGCAGTTGCAGGGGCAACAGGTGTGAACCGTCAATCTGGTAAAGCATGGATTGTGCGGTCAGGGTCAGTCATCATTGCAACTGGAGGCTGTGCTTTTTTAAGCAAAGCACTTGGCTGCAATGTCTTAACAGGGGATGGCTACCTCATGGCAGCTGAGGCGGGTGCAGAAATGTCAGGTATGGAGTTTTCCAACGCCTATGCGATCGCGCCCGCCTTTTCTTCCGTCACCAAAACCCTGTTTTACAACTGGGCAACATTTACCTACGAAGACGGTTCACCCATTCCAGGTGCAGGGTCACAACGGGGGCGTTCTGTCATTGCCCAAACCCTTCTGAAGCAACCAGTTTATGCCATATTGGACAAAGCCACAGAAGAGATGAGGTCAGCCATGAGGAAAGCGCAGCCCAACTTCTTCTTACCCTTTGACCGTGCGGGAATCGATCCATTTACCCAACATTTCCCCGTCACACTGCGTTTAGAAGGAACCGTGCGCGGTACTGGTGGAATCCGGATTGTAGATAATACTTGTGCCACATCCGTTTCTGGATTGTATGCCGCAGGAGATGCCGCAACTAGAGAATTAATTTGCGGTGGATTTACAGGAGGCGGCAGCCATAACGCAGCTTGGGCATTGTCTTCCGGTTATTGGGCTGGACAATCAGCGGCGTTGCATACCAAAAAACTGGGAGACAAAGCAACAGTTCGCCATGTAGAAACAATAGGCGAAGCAGCATTCAATCCTGCAAGCAAAGGCACTCTCAACCCAGAAGAAGTGATTCAAGCAACTCAAGCCCAAGTCTTCCCCTATGACCGCAACTATTTCCGCACCGAACAAGGTTTGATTGAATCTCTACACAACTTAGATGACCTTTGGAAAGAACTCCGTACTAGCCTTGCAGTCAATGACAATAATATTGTCCGGGCAAGGGAAGCAGAGGCAATGGTAGCAACCGCAAGGTGGATGTACAACAGCGCTTTAGAGAGAAAAGAAACTCGCGGTATGCACAAACATCTGGATTACCCAGAACAAGATGTCAACCAACAGCATTACTTAACTACTGGGGGTTTAGATAAAGTTTGGGTCAAAAAACAGGGCATGGAGACAGGAAAACACCGGAACGGGAGAGATGTTTCGGATTTAGTCTCCGCGTCTTCTTTAGTTTCTGCATCAAAAGCATAAACCATAATGGGAGTAGCAGTGTGATAGAGTTAGTCAGCGAGTCACGGTGTATTCAATGCAACATTTGTGTCAGCGTTTGTCCGACAAACGTATTCGACAAAGTACCGGATGATTTCATCTGCCAGCAATACTTCAGTAAATACTGGTCCTTTTCTTAAGCTGAAGTTGCGGGTATTTAAGTCAAAAATATTTGTACCAGTAATATCTGATGGTAAGACATCCGGAGTAAGTTGAATTCGGCGAAATTCGGCTTGGATAAACTGTGCCAACACTTTTACCAGAAGTGTTTTACCAGTTCCCGGAACTCCTTCCAAAATAACGTGTCCACCTGCTAGGAGTGCTATGAGAAGCTGCTGTATTAAGGTAAATTGACCGACAACAACTTGATTAAGCTCTTGATTTAAGCGATTTAATATAGGATTGGTTGAATTCATTATTTTGAAACAAAATTTAATAAATTAAATAGGTCGGTATAAAGTAAAGTTAACTCGTAAAGGCTGTCCTTTGTTATTTGTCATTGGTGAATCTAGTGCTGGAGGTGAATTTTCTTTAGTGACTTTGAGTTAACAGCATTTGCCGTATCATTTTCCATTTTTCCAACCAGCTTATCAGCTCCCGCTCGCTTAAACGGCGTTGTTGGGATTGTAACTTTAACACTTTATCTAATTCTGCGGCAGAAGTTCCTGTTTGTTGTACCCAGGCATTAACTAAGCTTTGGCGATCGAGCAATTGCTGTCCCAATCCCAAAGCTTTTTGTAGTTGCAGTTGTTCTTCCTTCCCAATCATCTCCACAACAAAGTCCCTGGATTCCGCTTTTTGTAAAACTCCTGCCAACGCTTGAATATAGGCTTCGCTATTATCAACAGCAGGGGTTTCTAGTGGTATCGGTTTGCCAAAGCGCTGATTTTGACTCCATATAAGTATTAGTAAGACTACAGCTATTTGTAGGAATGTTGGCATCAAGGGAGTTTGTGCAAAATAACTCCATATGTTCCCTTTGCCTTCTTTTTCGCTGATACTAGAATCTTGATAGCCGTGAATATATTCGTCTACAAATAATAAGTTACCTTTTTGATAGACTAAATCTGCTAAATATTGGAAATTAGCTTGATTATCTTGGTAGGCATTGGCAGCTAAGTAGGGCGCGATCGCAAAAATAGCTTTTCCTTTACCATAATTTTCTTCCCATACAATTGCACCAAAGCGATCGCCCAAAGAAACCTTGTCCCCTGGATGAAGTTGGTGACGCCGTCGTGTTTCAATCTTGACTTTTCCTGCAGGGGATTCTTGCATTGTCGTAAAGTTTGCTGCTGTCACAGCTTCCCTCACGCCCAGAAGAACTAACTTGTTACCTTGTTCTACCCATTCTTGCTCGCTCCCATACAAAAAATTTGGTATTGGGGAACTGTGTACTTGCAAAAGCGTGACTGGTTTTTTCTCTCTATTTAAATCGCTCAAAGGCTTTTGCCAGCGTTGAATACCAGTTTTTCGCCGTTCCATATAAGCATACCAAGCACCATAACCATCGGGAGCACGGTTGTAAGTGGAGCCACTATTATTTTTGCTGCTTGTTGGCGCTGATATCAAGGTCAGTAATATGATGGCTCCTAAAACCAATGCCCCAATCCAAACAATACGGTTTGAGCGTTTCATACATAATGGCTAATAGCTAATGGCTAATAGCTAATGGTAAGAGAGCAATTGGCAATTAGCAATCAACTTTCTTTCCGTACAATTTCTTGATAAGCTTGTTGGCAGTGCTCGTAATTCTCACCGGCGACATCAGTATTACTAAAACAGAGTTGCTCGTGAGTGGTAATCAAAGTTTCATAGGGTTGTATGGGAGTTACGGATATTTGCAGCAATTGTAAGTACTCTCCATCCGTGCGGCTGACTTTGTGGGGGAGAATTTGACCCTCATGCAAATGCTGTAACATGGCAAAATATAAACAGCGGCAAGCCTCACGATAGTTACCCTGACGGTAAAATTCCTGCGATCGCGTCAACCATGCAGCTGCTGATAAGTCACTTTCTTGCCCTTTGTTACTAGAACCAGTCGAATTCCTTGTTTTTGCGAGCCAAGAGTAAAAATAGGGACGAAGTGCTTGCCAAAACTGCCAACTTGCCCATAGCAGAAATAAGCTGAGTAACAGCCAAAAAATAAAATTGAGTAGATTAAACAGCCAAGAGCTAATTTTCCATCCATTTTGGAGCTGCGGATTCCAATTGAAACCAGAAAACTGATATTCAATCCATTCTCCTACTTGCTGTTGAACTTGGAAAAATTGCCAACTCCAACTCGTTTTTTCAAACATATTCTAAGGACGTAGAACAAGAGGGGGGAGAGTCAAAGCCAGAAACCTGGTAAAAATTATTACTACTAACCACCAACGACTAACCACTAACTCTCTGTCCTTTTTATCATTATCCAACCAAGGATGACAAGAAACGCACCTGTTGCCAAAAATCCTAAATCCCAGAATAGCTGGTTTGGTCCAGATTTCACATGATGAATACCGAGAATATGATGATCGATGACGCCTTCGACTAAATTGAACAACCCAGCACCAAGAAATACCGAGCCAAAGAAAAGGTTGGATGACCAAGGAACATCATCACCCCGTCCAGCCCTCCACAGCAAAATGACTCCGATAACAGTCATTATCCAGTCAAAAGCGTGAAACAATCCATCCCAGACTGTATTGACATCAATATTGGGGACTGTTGTCGGAGGTCGAACATTACTTAACATATGATGCCATTGGAGAATCTGATGCAGCACGATGCCATCAAAAAATCCTCCCAGACCCAAACCAATAAAAATCCCAGCAATAATCAAGGGTGTAGGATTGTTTTTTTCGCTTTTTGACTCCATCCTTTACCTCCGAGATAGACTTTTTTCCCAGAATAGAACGGCTTTCCAAACTCTATCTTCTGCCTCAAGACACGTACTGTGAAAGAATTCAAATTTACTCAGTTCTTGCTAGCATCTACAGTTAAGGAAGAAAATTGAGGTATAAACAAGCAATTTTCATATGACCATTTATTTTTACAAAGTTTGGCAGCCTTACGGGTGTTTTTCCAATTTTTCGTTTCACTCAATCCGAATTGATGGCGTTTGCTGGTCTACAGTTGAGCATTACTATCAAGCTCAAAAGTTTGTAGGAACACCAGATGCAGTAGTTGTACCTCTCATCTATGCTGCCGAGACACCAGAACAAGCAGCAGCATTGGGTCGCGATTGTACTCGCCGGGTTCGTCCTGACTGGGAAGTCGTCAAAACTCAAGTTATGAGAGAAGCGGTTCTCAAAAAGTTTCTAACTCATGCCGACATTCGAGAAATTCTTTTGGCAACTGGCGACCAACTCATTGTAGAAGATTCTCCGAGAGATTATTTTTGGGGCTGTGGAGGAGATAAAACAGGTCAAAATTATCTTGGTAAAATCCTGATGAGCGTGCGTGAAGAACTCCGCAAGTTACCATCTTTGTCTCACGAACAAGTTCAGAGACTGTACCTGTAGTTATATATTAATCTTGGTGCAATTATTCTGTCCTTTGGCAAATATCATGAAAAAGCTCCTCGACCAAATATATAACTTGAAACAGAATATCAAATGGCTATTTCTGCCACTTGTGATGGTGGTTCTGGCTTCTTCTGTGTTTGTAATGCCTGCCTTAGCTACAGGTGTATATCAATTACCTAACATAACACCTGGTGGTACCTGGGTTATAGATCGAGGTGAAGTCATCAGCCGTTCAAATGAAGGTAAAATTGCCAGCGCTTTTGAGGACTTGGCACAGCAAACAGGGAATGAAGTCAGAATTGTTACGGTTCGCCGTCTTGACTATGGTGAAACTCCAGAAAGCTTCACAAAAGAACTCTTTAACAGATGGTTTCCCACACCAGAAGCCCAAGCAAATCAAACATTACTTATGATTGATACCGTGACTAACGGTAGCGCAATTATAACTGGCGATAAAGTAAAATCTCTTTTGCCAGACGATATTGCTGAAAGTGTAGCTTCCGAAACCTTGATGGCACCATTACGGGACGGCAACAAATACAATCAGGCGTTCTTAGATGCAAGCACGCGCTTAGTTGCCGTCCTATCTGGCGAACCCGATCCCGGACCACCCCAAGTTGCTGACAAAGTACAGGTAGAAGGTACCTTCACGAAAGCAGAAGACACCGACCAAGGTAACGCAACTGCTTGGGTGGTAGGGCTGTTAATTGCTGCAACCATCATTCCGATGGCAACGTATTACATTTACCAGATTAATCAGCCATCATCAAATGGTTAATGCTCGTTGAGCATCCCCTATCTTTTGTGAGGGCTGTCCTTAGTCCTTAGTCCCTCGTCCTTTATATGTAGCACAAATGACTAATGACAAATGACTAAGGACATTTTAATCCTGAACATAATCTTGCCCTGTCACCAAAGCAGTCTCAGCCCGGATGAATTCCCGACCTAAGTAAGCAGCATGGTCTAGCTGAGTCACCGGACAGGGCTGAGTTTCCTCAAAAAGTCTAACGCAGAGTTCCTTTGCGGTTCTTCCACTGTAGACTGTAGAGTGATTCCGTTGTACCTTTCCGCGTGCGGGAATCACTTGCCCTGTTTCAGGGTCAACAGCTAAACCGCGATCGTCAATGATATTCGTGAAATGCTTAGCACAAATTAAACCTTCTTCCCGATTCAAGTAAATAATAAAGTACCCACCGGGGTCAAGGTCAATATGACGCTGAGACAGCTTGTCATCAATTGCCACTAAATCCGAAACAGTCAAGTCCATAATTACCTTAACTCAAAATTTAAAGATCGGGGTTTTTACCTGTACTTAACCCCTTTCTCAGTATAATTCTTCTACTTAACCATCTTTTTTGCTAAATGGTAACTCCGCATTAATTGCCTCAATTTCCTGTTGTTCTAACTCATTAACTTGCTTGATATACGGTCGCAAAATTTGTGTCAATCGATTATTATAAAATCGGTGCAAGCTGTAATTAGGGGTAGCTGGAAAACCACGACGTTTTTTATGACGTCCACCAGCACCAGGATCGAAGGATTGGATGCCGTTCATTATCGCCCATTCTATTGGTGCATAGTAGCAAGCATCAAAATGCAAACAATCAATGTCTTGAAAAGAACCCCAGTAGCGTCCATACATCCTGTCACCTTTCACCAAGCAAAAAGACATTCCCACTGGCTGACGGTTATCCTGTTGACTGTAAGCTGCAAAAAACAACACTCGATGACGATAATGGGTATGCAGTTGTTCAAAAAACCGCTTTGTTAAATACTTACTACCCCACCAGCCAAATTTATCACAAGTGTCTGCATAGAACTGGTACATTAGGGGAAATAAGGATTTAGGAATTTCGTCACCAAACAACGGCTGTAGTTTCAAACCAGCTTTTTCCACGGCTTTGCGTTCTCGCTTAATATTACGGCGCTGATTGGCGTTGAAACTTGTTAAGTAATCATCAAAATTATTAAAGCTAGAATTTTGCCAGATGTAGCTATGATGCAACCAAGGTGTAAAACCTTGACTTTCAAGGATAGGACGCCATTCTGGATCTACATAAAGGAAATGGCACCCAGAGATGCCGTGTTTAGTGCAGAAAATATCGATTTCACGCACCATCATTGCTGTTATCTCGCGTTCATCTTCTCCTGGGGCGATGAGAAATCGATAACCCTCGGCGGGAGTGAACGGTGACATACCCAGCATTTTTGGGTAATAATCTACACCAATACGTTGTGCTAAGTCTGCCCACTGGTGATCGAAAACAAATTCGCCATAACTGTGTCCTTTAATATATAAGGGGGCAGCAGCAATCAGTGTTCTGTCTCGCCATACAGTTAAGTGATTTGGCAACCACCCAGTATTGGCAGTGGCACTTTGGGAGGATTCAAGATTATTCAGCCATTCCCACTCTAAAAACGGGGTTTTGAGGGGCAAAGCTAAAGCATCCGTTTTTGCCCTTGTAATATCGGGACGGCGGCGGCGGGGGTCGTCGGAAGGTAGGGGTTCAAACTTGATTTCTGCGTTGGGGTTTATCAGGTTTTGCACCGCTTTTGCCAACTCCAGAATTGTGTACTCGTCTGGATTTCCCAAATTTACAGGACCAACGTATTCGTTATTCATCAGACGCATCAGACCATCTACCAAGTCTGATACATAGCAAAAACTACGGGTTTGTGAACCTTCTCCGTAAACAGTCAGAGGAATACCACGCAATGCTTGAACCACAAAGTTGCTAACTACACGACCATCGTTTTCTAGCATTCGAGGTCCGTAAGTGTTAAAGATTCTGGCAACTCGGACATCGACTTTATTCTGCCTGTAGTAGTCAAAAGTCAGAGTTTCGGCAATCCTCTTTCCTTCGTCATAGCAGGAGCGAATGCCTATAGGATTTACATTACCCCAGTAATCTTCACTTTGTGGATGAACGTTTGGGTCGCCATAGACTTCACTTGTTGAAGCTAACAAAAAGCGTGCTTTCACACGCTTAGCTAACCCCAACATATTCAAAGTACCCATAACGTTGGTTTTTACTGTTTTCACAGGGTTGTATTGATAATGCACTGGGGAAGCAGGACAAGCCAAATGGTATATTTGATCTACTTCCAACCTAATTGGTTCGGTAATATCATGGCGGATCATTTCAAAATATGGGTGCTCCAGCCATTTCTGTATATTGCGTTTATGTCCGGTATAAAAATTGTCTAAACAAATGACTTCATGTCCATCAGCTATCAGCCGATCGATGAGGTGGGACCCAATAAATCCAGCACCGCCTGTCACCAATATTCTCATAGTTTCCCAGTTACTAACAGATGTTTGCTTTTTCGCTTGCGCTTGTACTTAGATTACCCAGGCTTGAAACAAAAATACAGCAGAATGAATAATAATTGAGCGGAGAGACTCTAGATTGATGTAGATAATTCCCCTGAATTTACACCTTTCTATCTTCGCACTTGCCAGAAAGCAGAGCCAGTATTCAAAAATCAGGCTAAAAACTCAGTAGCTTTGAGTAGGCTCAAAGTGTCATCAGTTTTTTAAGTAAAGAAACCGAGTTGTGTAGAATTACTGGACTTATGCTCTAGCTTCACAAGTCATTAAGAAAAATAACAAACATTTTCTGCTTATTGTTAGCTTTTAACTCAGATTTTACTAAATCTTTAAGAAGATAAAGTTTTTTGACATACTTGTCATTCATCATTCGTCATTGGTGACCGGCATAATAAATGACAAATAACCAACGACCAAGGACAAAAATGCTACACCATTCCCTCGGACATTGCCGCTGTAGTCGTGGGGATACCAGCAGTTACAACTGCTGTTTGAGTGCGTTGGGGTTCTCCAAGCATAACGATAGAACAGGTTAGTTGGTTAGCTAACTGAGTTGTGACATCACTAATTGCTAACCCACCAGGGTAGGTGCGATTTCGTATAAATGGCAATACGACCAAATCAAATAGTCTTGCTGCTTGCAATATCGCTTGAGCAGTATTTTCATGAGCAATGATTTGAATCTCTGGTGGATTTGCTATTGCTAGCTTAGAAATTGCCAGCGAAAGTTGCGATCGCCTCCAAGCAATTTTACTTGAGCTGGTACGGCGATCGCACACATTTAACACTGTCACTTGTGCTTGATTTGCTTCTGCTAAAATCTGTGCAAATTGTACGGGTTGTAATGAAGGTGACGCTAAATTTTCTAATGGAACTAATATACGCTGGATTTTTCTCGGTGAATCTACCAAACGAGTCACTGCTACCGGACAATGAGAAGACCACAAAACGTTATCGATGACGTTACCAAATAAACGTGCCTTTAACCCAGTCCGTTTACCCCAACCCATAACGATCAAACTCGCCTTTTGTTCGCGAGAAGCTCTACTAATTCCTTGAGCAAAGGCATCATCAATTCGCATCAATGGCTTAGCTTCTACGCCCAAAACTTCGCTAAGTGCTGCCGCTTTTGCCAGTAATCTTTGACTGCGTTGTACAGAAGCATCCATGTGAGGTGCATCCATATGAGCAAAAGCCGTTGCGATTGCCAGTGGTACAATTTTGCCTTTTGTCTGCCGTGCTAGCAGCGCTGCCATCTCCATCAGATGTTGCTGTGTTTGGGGATTGTATATAGGTACAACTATGGTATAGCTTTTTTCTCGTTCTTCTGGCTTTTGGTAAGGAGGCTCTACAGGCTTATCCTCTTTTAATGGTGAAGAAGTTAACCCTAGAGCGACTCGATTTGTAATCAATGGTCCCAAAATTGAAGTGACAAGCATCAGGACAATGATGCTGTTTAGGACTGGAGTATCTAACAATCCAACTCGATATCCAACCAGCGTTGCTGCTAAAGTTGTACCCACTTGAGGTAGTGACAGCGACCACATTGTCAGCATTTCTTGCCAATTATAGCGGTAAGCCAATTTTGCCAAAAAAGCTGCAAGCAATTTACTTGTTATTAAACCAACGACAATAAGAATCGTTAACCACAAAGTTCCAAGATTTACAAAAGTAGGTAAATCTATTAATAAGCCAAGGTCAACGAAAAAGATGGGAATGAATAATATATTGCCAACAAATAGTAACTTTTCTTTTACTGGACCATCTCCTACAGTTTCATTGACAGCCAAACCAGCTAAAAAAGCTCCAACAATCTTTTCTACTCCAATTAATTGGGCTCCTACAGCTGCAAGAAATACGGCAAGCAGCACAAATAAATATTGGTTGCCTTCATCGTCACCAGAACGACGGAAAAATTCTTTACCTACCCAATCAAAACCTACCAAAACAATAATTGAGTAAATAGTTAAAGAACTTAGCAATCCAATGAGAGAATTATAGCTAGATTGTCCGCCATTAATGGTCACACTGGCAGCTAATACTAGCAAAGCACCAATATCTGTGAAAATTGTGGCTCCAATAGTAACAGTTATAGCTTCGTTATTTACTACACCAAACCGACTAATAATGGGATATGCCAGAAGAGTGTGGGAAGCGAATAAAGAGCCAATTAAAATAGCAGAATTCCACCCATAGCCAAAGAGCCGCCCAATACAACTTCCTACCAATAAAGGAACTAAAAATGTCAAGAAACCAAATCCCAATGACCTATTTTTTATAGGTTTAAACTGCTGTATGTCTACTTCTAGCCCAGCAACAAACATCAGATAAATTAAACCAATGTCTGACAGGAGGTTCATTATGTACGAGTTGGCATCCAATACATCTAAACCGTGAGTTCCGAGTACAACTCCTGCTAAAAGCAAACCTACTAATCCTGGCAATTGCAGTCGCTCAAACAGGATTGGTACAACTAAAATGACTACCAGTAGAATAGCAAAGGGAACAATAGGTTCCTTGCTGAGAACTTGGAAAGTTGGTTCCAAAGCAAGAAATTGTGATAAGAGTTCCATAGGTAGGACGCAGAAGTTGCGATAGTGGGACTTCGATTAAAGAGTACAGTAATGGCTCAAACTAGTAAATTTCAGAATTGCCCTGACAAAAAGATAAAAATTTTACCTAAACTAACCAAATGATTATCTAAAACCTAACTACCTATGGGTGGATTTGGCTTAGAATAAACCGCAGGCGATCGTAGTCATCTTTAAGCAGTACATTCAGGGTACGTCCTGCTCTAACTAGCCATTGCCTGTCAGCCATACGTAGTTGATACACACCTCGAATAGCTGCTGCTGTTAAAGATTCTACTGGCGCACCACTTATAGAAAGCAATGTCCGTAAAAAATCCAGCTGTTCGGTAAATTTAACAATTATTTCTGGCTCGCAGCGGTAGACTGCTTGGTGAATTTGCGGTGGTCGAGGCGGTAAATATTGATATATCCCTCCATTTGAAAACGTATTATTTCCTAGTTGTTCAAATCCCACAATTGCTGCCCGAAACTCGGTCTTAAGCATTGCGAAAATTTGAGGTTGTTCCTCTCGTAAGTCTTGCAGTGATAAACCCAGAGCCACCGCCCGATGCACTGAATCTATGGGCATGGTTGTCACATAATATACAACCGCAAAAATTTGATTTCCTGACTCTTCATCAACGGAACGAACCCAACTACCAAAGGGAGGCATAGAAGGAAAACTTAAATCCTCTGGTTCTAAACACTGAGCTAAAAATTCACAAGTTGTGGTTTCAATAACTTCGGCAATATGGTTGGGTTGACGATTGCTTCTATTAAACTGTGGTAGGGGAAGGCGCATATTAGTCATTAGTCAAGAGTCATTAGTCATCAGTCAAGAGTCATTAGTCCCATCAAATAACAAAGGACTAATGACTAAGGACAAATCACTATTTCTTTTTCCGTCCTGCGGTCTCTAAGAGTTCTAACTCCGACAGACGGAAAGTAATTAATTTATCCCAATTACCACCTTCAAACAGAACAGCTACTTTTCCATCACTTACGCGTTGCACAAGACCTTCATAGCGATAATAAATATCTGTAGGATTCTTGACGCGAACAGTTGCTCCAGGTAGAATCATCGTCATCTTTCCCCTTGCTTGGCTCCTATCTCTAGCTTACTACTAGTTATTGGTGATTGGTCATTTGTCATTGGCCATTTGTCATTGGTCATTGGTCATTGGTCATTAATGTTTTGCAAAGGACTAATGACAAATGACACTGGACAAAAACTAATACTTCTGCCGTTGGCGGAAATTTGCAACAGACTCTACTAGTCCCAAAGCAATGAAGTTTTTCAGCATGGCAGAACGTCCATAACTCATCCAGGGTAGGGGAATTCCTGCAACTGGTGCCAATCCAACAGTCATGCCGATATTGACAACCATCTGGAACACGATCATCGACAAAACACCTATAGCTAACAACGAGCCAAAGTTATCTTTTGCTGTTTGAGCGATATGTAGTAAGCGCTGACACACCAAGCAGAATACGAACAAAATGACCAGACAGCCGATAAAACCAAATTCTTCGCCTACAGCTGAAAAAATAAAGTCTGTATGTTGTTCGGGAACAAAATTCAGTTGTGTCATGGGACCTCTAAAAAGCCCCCATCCCCACCATTCACCTGCGCCAATGGCAATGCGAGATTGAATCAGGTGATATCCAGCACCTAGGGGATCGTGTTCGGGGTTCATAAATACGGTGAGGCGGTCTTTTTGATACGCTTTTAACACGTGGTTCCAGGCAAAGACTCCCAATTCCCCGCCTAAAAGATTAAGGGACAAAGCACCTATCCCGCCAAGAGCGTATCGACGTCCGGGGAGAGTCAAAAATCCAAGCAAACCCATAAAAAATGACCAAAGCAATCCCAAAGGCGTCAAAGTTATTTGGTTTAACACAACTATTGGGAAAGGCCAAGGTATGGTGAACAAAATTGCTGCAATAATAGGGGAAACTAGGAGGATTAACCAGCCTGGATTAGCGTTTGCCCAGTACAACATTCCTAATACAATGGCACCAAATACCAGTGAGGTAGCCAAATCTGGTTGCAAAAATACCAATCCCCAAGGAACGGCTGTGATTGCCAACGCCCTGACAACGTTATCGAGAGTAGAAGCAGTGCGCTTGTGTAAGACTACCGCTAGGGTAATAATCAATCCTATTTTGGCAAATTCTGAAGGTTGTACGTTAAAGCCAGCTATGTTAATCCAGCGTTGTGCTCCTTTAGCACTGTGACCGACTACCATCACTGCAACCAGACTGATATTTGTGATGGCGTATGTTATCCAGTGCCATTGAATCAGCTGTTCGTAACGGCTTCTGGCAATCACTAGGGCGATGGTCAAACCAATACCGCCCATGAGCCAATGCCACCACCAATCAGTCAGCCCCTGATTCAATTCTGTCCTGCGGATCATGACGCCGCCTTTAAAAGCGGGTTCTAAAGGGTCTCTACAGATTGTTTCAATCCCTGATAGGGATTCGATGAAATTTTCACTTTATCGAAAAATTCACACACCTGAGAATCACTGAGTTTCAATCCCTGATAGGGATTCGATGAAATTTTCACAGTTGCCCCGTGCCCTTGGAGCCAGTTACTGGCGAGTTTCAATCCCTGATAGGGATTCGATGAAATTTTCACGAAAAAACTGGATTCTAAAGGAGGGGGGGTTGGACGTTTCAATCCCTGATAGGGATTCGATGAAATTTTCACCATCACTCTAACGGGTCGTGCTTACGAGCAGGTTTTGTTTCAATCCCTGATAGGGATTCGATGAAATTTTCACTTTCTGAATACAAGCTATCAACGCTAATAGAAGTCAGTTTCAATCCCTGATAGGGATTCGATGAAATTTTCACGTCTAATTCCATATTTCCTATCTTGCTTATATCTTTTGTTTCAATCCCTGATAGGGATTCGATGAAATTTTCACAATATCACCTCAATCTCCCCATCCTCATAGGGCACCAGTTTCAATCCCTGATAGGGATTCGATGAAATTTTCACTCCAAACGCTACTCAATATTTTAGAACTGGGTTAGAAGTTTCAATCCCTGATAGGGATTCGATGAAATTTTCACTTCTAGATGATTTCGAGAGTCAGTTAAAGTCTAAGTTTCAATCCCTGATAGGGATTCGATGAAATTTTCACGGCAGTCGTGCCTGTACAATGCCATATTGCATTTCGTTTCAATCCCTGATAGGGATTCGATGAAATTTTCACTCAAAAGGTTAGTATATGTCTATCTCTATTTTCTACGGTTTCAATCCCTGATAGGGATTCGATGAAATTTTCACCTTCCCCATTACCTGTAGGATTATTGGATACTACGTTTCAATCCCTGATAGGGATTCGATGAAATTTTCACTCTTCATCTAATTTTTCTAATAATTCATCGGCAAGAGAGTTTCAATCCCTGATAGGGATTCGATGAAATTTTCACAATACTTTTGTATTTTCTAACACTACCTTTAGATAGTTTCAATCCCTGATAGGGATTCGATGAAATTTTCACTTATATTTTCATCGCGTTAATATCGATACTTGGGGTTTCAATCCCTGATAGGGATTCGATGAAATTTTCACCCGTTCCATCTTTTCTGGTTTGAGCGTATTCTTCGTTTCAATCCCTGATAGGGATTCGATGAAATTTTCACATGAACGCAGTAGAAAAAGTTGCCCAATATTTAGTTTCAATCCCTGATAGGGATTCGATGAAATTTTCACGCTGCCGACTAGCTCGAATCGTAGACGAAGAGTTTCAATCCCTGATAGGGATTCGATGAAATTTTCACGAAGCGATAGAGTGTTGATAGTCGATGCTTCCGGTTTCAATCCCTGATAGGGATTCGATGAAATTTTCACATATTGCAATTTGCTCAATACTTTCAGGTCAGTTTCAATCCCTGATAGGGATTCGATGAAATTTTCACAATCTTTTAAGTTTACTTAATACAAGGAGAATCTTTGGTTTCAATCCCTGATAGGGATTCGATGAAATTTTCACAATAGCTTATCAAGAGTATGTAGAAGAATTTTTGAAGTTTCAATCCCTGATAGGGATTCGATGAAATTTTCACCTCATTGAGTGACCTTTGGGTTTGAATACAATTGTTTCAATCCCTGATAGGGATTCGATGAAATTTTCACTAGTCCTCCCAGTCGATGATCATCTGCTATATAAGTTTCAATCCCTGATAGGGATTCGATGAAATTTTCACCTGCACCAAAAGTCGAATTTTTGTCGGGAGAGGTTTCAATCCCTGATAGGGATTCGATGAAATTTTCACCACCACTCGTCTGACCACTCCCACTCGAAAAACGATGTTTCAATCCCTGATAGGGATTCGATGAAATTTTCACGTTCGACCCGGATTTGGGTGCCTTGGCTGACGAACTGTTTCAATCCCTGATAGGGATTCGATGAAATTTTCACTTTGCGTAAATTCTAACGTCTGCGCTGGAAGAATTTGTTTCAATCCCTGATAGGGATTCGATGAAATTTTCACGTTGATGGTAGTGAGATGCCAGCGCGTCCATTTATGCAGTTTCAATCCCTGATAGGGATTCGATGAAATTTTCACGTAAAAATGATTAATTCTTACTACGAAAACCAGGTTTCAATCCCTGATAGGGATTCGATGAAATTTTCACGCCACTTCTTCTCCCAAGAAGGCGGAGGATGTGTTTCAATCCCTGATAGGGATTCGATGAAATTTTCACCCCAGGAGCCCAAAAACGAGTTTGTATGTAGTTTTCATGGTTCAAAATCGCGGATGGGTCAATCATAGCATCAAAAATGGAGATTGAGTAGAGGGAAAATGGCTGAAATCCAGTCTGGGTAAGGAGCGCGGATGGGTCGGGTGCTAAAATTCTCCTCAAGCCTTGTGGTACAAGGAATTCAGCCATTTTTCTGGAGAGTTATTTTCCAACACCTACCCATCCGCGAATTAGCCGAAGAAAATCATGTCGTTGCATATTGGTTCTCTTGAAAGAACTTTCACTAGCTTGGGGCTTTAAAGCAAAGCTGCTTAAGTTGCATTGGGAGTGGCTTCAGATGCATCTGAAGCTTTAGCCCGATACACGAATTGAGACCGCCTCAATTTTACAATTTCAGGAATATATTCATTTTTATGATTTTGCCCCTCAAACCCAAGTCGTAAATAGACATTTCCTCCTATGCCTGGAATCACCTCGCCGTCTGGAGTGCGTTCATCATCTTTAGCAAAGTAAAAAAACTGGAATTTATCATAAATGCTTTTTTCAAATTCATCTTTCAATTTTTGTTCAGCATTTTGATATATAACAGGCGCAACTATAAAAATTTTCTCTGGCTCTATTTTTTGGATCGTGTTAACTATATTTGTTCTCACAACACAAGCGCCAGAGATAATAGATTTGACAATAACTAAATACTTAATTTTTTTATTCGTGGGTTCTTGATATTTCTTTAATATCGGAGCTACTTTTAAATCTTCAATTTCAAATGGTGAAAATCGTTGATTCCAAAAACAGGCAAAAGCAATCTTGGAAAGATGCTTTTCTAGACTTAGAAGCATACCTTTAGCTAGAAAATCAGCATCTTCTACAGTACAAGCTAGGTATACATCAGCCTGTTCATCATCAATTTGAGTCAGAATAGCATTACCGAGGTGCATACCTATCTTTGTCATGGCTTCTCTATATTTTCCAGGCTCAATATGCTTATTTGCTAGTATTTCAAGCCAAAATTTGGTATCTTCTTTACATAAATCTGAGTAGATTCTTGTCATATTAAAAAAACCTCCAGTTCTTCAAAGGAAGAGGGTTTATTTTTCTTAATAAGTTTTTGAAACTTTTGAAAGCGTTTTGTCTCAATACTGTATGATAGTGTACCTTCATCAAGTCCGTTTTGGAACTCCCAACGCAAAAATCCTCTAGTAAGATTATAGGTGAAACCATCAATAGCGCTCAATATCTTATCAACCTCAGGGTCTAGCTGCAACTCTGTTTGGAATGAACGGATATACGAAGGTATAAAATCTTGAGTTTTTTTAAGAATATCCATGATAGATACATTTGATTTATCACTAGCTACCCATGCGCCCAGCAGCACGGCTGCTAGACATTCAAGTTTATCTGGGTCGGGATTCTCAAAAGCAGACAAATACTCTAGAGAACGTCTGAAATTATTTTCTTTTGCAATAATTTTGGATAAACTTTTTTCAAAACAGAAGTAAAGTATTTTGCTGTAGTTTTTAATATTATCTGGCATACTTACCAGCAATCTCTCCTGAAGTTCCTCAGAAGGCACTACTAGCCAAAGCTCTGACTCTCGGAATATTGACTTATTTAAATGATACTGCTTTTGAAAATCATCATATATTGATTTTTCACCTTCTCCCCAACTGACGCTTGAACTGTTTTTAAGCTGATAATGCCGAAGTAAAGCTTCATTTTTGCAATCAATGACTAAATCATCAACAAATGCAAAGCATTGATTAAAAAAAATGATGTCTTGATTTTCTTCCATAACACATCTTGATAACAAAGCCAATTGATAAACAGCAAAGATATCTTCATACTGAATTCCTTTACTACTACTAATGCCACCTGCATTTTTACGTTGTATGTACTCTACGGCTTGAGTACCAAATAAATTCTCTATTTGTTCTCTTGTGTACATTAACTAGCCAACTTTAATCTAAGGCAACTAATATTAATATTCTATTTATTCTTGGCGTTTAACGTTTTTTTCCACCTTCTATATTTTCATCCTTACCCGTTCATTTTTTCAATCCCTAATAGGGATTCAGTGAAATTTTCACGAGGGGTTGGCGCGATACATGGACTCAGAAATGAGTAAGTTTCAATCCCTAATAGGGATTCAGTGAAATTTTCACGAGTTTCTATGCTCGCTAGCTCTGACCAGCTTAAAAGTTTCAATCCCTAATAGGGATTCAGTGAAATTTTCACAAAACAAAGTAGGACTATGCGAGAAAAATTTGACGTTTCAATCCCTAATAGGGATTCAGTGAAATTTTCACGATTGCCCACGTAGCACCTAAGTCATCTGTGTATTGAGTTTCAATCCCTAATAGGGATTCAGTGAAATTTTCACTTTCACTTTAGCGGATTTGGATTGATGGGATTAACTAGTTTGTTTCAATCCCTAATAGGGATTCAGTGAAATTTTCACTTTGATGTTAATCGCTGCATTGTGGTCACGCGTTTCAATCCCTAATAGGGATTCAGTGAAATTTTCACCCCGCATATCGCCATTGGCATTGCTGTGATGAATGTTTCAATCCCTAATAGGGATTCAGTGAAATTTTCACTGCCATTCCCAGCAATTAAAAGTTTGATAAAGGTTAAGTTTCAATCCCTAATAGGGATTCAGTGAAATTTTCACCAGGTATACATGGTGAGAATTGGTTCAATTTCAAAGTTTCAATCCCTAATAGGGATTCAGTGAAATTTTCACTTAATCATATTGTTGCGTCCTATGGATATAAACAGTTTCAATCCCTAATAGGGATTCAGTGAAATTTTCACGGTAAAGTCGGGGGAGCGTGCCAGGGAGTGAGCGGTTTCAATCCCTAATAGGGATTCAGTGAAATTTTCACTCCGGATACAGAATGGACTTATAAGGGAGAACGTCTAAGTTTCAATCCCTAATAGGGATTCAGTGAAATTTTCACGACTTCTAAATGCCCTCACGAAAGCCACGAAGTTTCAATCCCTAATAGGGATTCAGTGAAATTTTCACAATTGCCACACAAAGGTAAAAATAATTACGACCATTATGTTTCAATCCCTAATAGGGATTCAGTGAAATTTTCACAGCCCCAGGACCGGGTGAGATTTCGGTCAACGGCAACGGGTTTCAATCCCTAATAGGGATTCAGTGAAATTTTCACTTCTCCCTATCTCCGTTGCAGTATTAATCCGCACGGTTTCAATCCCTAATAGGGATTCAGTGAAATTTTCACGGTTACGCTTCACTCAGTCGCGCCTTAGTTAACTTTGTTTCAATCCCTAATAGGGATTCAGTGAAATTTTCACTGCCGGAGTACAAGCAAAACATTAAAGCAATTGTTTCAATCCCTAATAGGGATTCAGTGAAATTTTCACCACAAGTTTTACCCAAGCCAGATAAACCTAGTCCTGTTTCAATCCCTAATAGGGATTCAGTGAAATTTTCACGCTCCAACTTTCACAAGCGCTGTGCTTCTGCACCGTTTCAATCCCTAATAGGGATTCAGTGAAATTTTCACAGATCCAGAGTTAGCTCATAAGCTCTTTGGAAACGTTTCAATCCCTAATAGCTCATTTTTCGATCCAGTCGTAGAGCGGGTTTCAGCCTTCATCTTAGTAGTTCATTTGTTCGCGCCCCAAGGGCTGGGTGGGCACTGCTCACCGTTAGCTAACTATAGACGTAGCCCACTGTTAACTGGGTAAACATCAAAAAAGTAGCAGATGAACTGGGAGTCATTCACCTGCTACAGGCAAGTAGGAGAAAGGCAATGAACTAACTTGCGTGGGCTAATTCTTGAGCAATCGGTTGAAACTTGTTTACAGTTTGACCAAACTCTTGTAGAGCTTCTTTGAGTCTTTGATCAATTTCCGCATCAAATTGAACGTTGCCATCAGGTTGTGGTTGAATTTGCTTATCTACAGCATAAACACCGCCCAAAATATACTGTGCTTTTAATTCAGACAGCACTGGTTTGAGAGCATAATCAATAGATAATAAATGGGCAATAGTTCCACCAACGGCAAGAGGTAGCACCACTTTACCTGCCAATGCCCGTTGGGGTAGCAAGTCTAAAAAGGCTTTGAGCACACCTGTATATGCTGCTTTGTAAACCGGAGTGGCAACAATCACACCATCAGCCCGTTCCAATAGAGCCTTTGGTTGTTCTAAATCTGGACTATCGTAACGTCCGTAGGCCAAAACCTCTGATGGTATATCGCGAACTGAAATAATATCCGATTCAAAACCCTCTTGTTGCAATATTGTGGTAGCGTATTCCAAAAGGCTGTAGGTTCTGGAGGGATGAGACGGGCTTCCTGAAATTGCCAAGATATGTGGCATATTTTCAACTCCTATATATGAAAGCTGTTTAATTGCCTACTCCTAATCCACAGTAACAGCTTTTGTTTGTGGTTTCTGCTGCCGTGGAAAATCTTGATTGGCAACAATTTCGCCAAACGGACTGATAAGTTGTTGCTGTTCTACAACTGGCAAATTCTCTAGAGGTAGACGGGGGAACAACATTTCTGCAACTCGATAAGCCTCTTCTAAATGGGGATATCCAGAGAGGATAAAGGTATCGATCCCCACTTCTGAATATTCCAGCATTCTTGCAGCCACTGTATCTGGATCTCCAACAAGGGCAGTTCCCGCACCACCTCGCACTAAGCCAATTCCCGCCCACAGGTTTGGACTAATTTCTAAGGCATCTCGGCTGCCATTGTGCAATTGGCTCATACGACGTTGTCCTTCAGAGTCCATACGAGCATAGGCTTGTTGGCTGCGTGCGATCGCCTCTTCATCCACATACCGAATCAACTGATTGGCAGCATCCCAAGCCTCGCTCTCAGCCTCTCGTACAATGACATGCAAGCGAATGCCAAACCTTAATTTCCTTCCTTCTTCTTCTGCCAGTCTGCGAACAGTTGCAATCTTTTGAGCAACCTGGGCTGGTGGTTCGCCCCAAGTCAGGTATACATCAACGTGTTTGGCTGCAATTTGCTGGGCAATGGGAGAAGAACCACCAAACCACAAAGGTGGATAGGGCTTTTGGACGGGAGGAAAGAGTACTTTCCCTTCCTGGATGTTGAGATAGTCACCCTGAAAACTCACGACTTCACCTGCAGCTATTTGTCGCCACACAGTTAAAAACTCATCTGTTAACCTGTAGCGATCGTCATGACTCAGATGCAAGCCATCTCCCGCCAACTCAACCGGATCGCCACCCGTGACAACATTAATTAACAACCGCCCACCAGAAAGACGGTCAAAAGTTGCTGCCATTCTTGCTGCGACTCCCGGCGACATCAATCCCGGACGTATCGCCACTAGAAAGCGCATCTGCTGAGTGTGAGACATCAAACTCGATGCTAAAATCCAGGCATCTTCACAAGAACGACCCGTAGGCAACAATGCTCCAGTGAAGCCTAAGTGATCGACTGCTTGAGCAATCTGACGCAGGTAAGAAAAGCTCACCGATCGCCCGCCAATGGCAGTTCCGAGATAACGCCCATCACCGTGAGTTGGGATAAACCAAAGAAGATGCATGATGCCTATTTAGATTTCCTGCATAATACTTACTCATTCTAATATACGGCAACTCTATAATTTTACCGTACTTAAAGTTTATACTTTAAGAGTATTACACAGCCCATTCAGTGAGGCAAGACTTTTGAATAAAATACATATTTTTTACCAAAATACCGTATTTTATAGTACTTTGTATTCTGTAAGTTAGCTTTCATCCCTCAAACACTTGTATTCTTTGGATTCGAGCCTGCATTACAGCATATGTGCCAACAGTATCTACGCCATAATGAGAATATGGAAAATAGTAGGTAAAACCAGGTGAAATCATGCAGGCTATTTTTTGGACTGTAGAGGAAGTTGCCCAAAGAGCCAAACAGTTTTACGATTGCGGGATTCGTCAAAAGGTCGAGCATAGCGATAATATTGGCAAGATGATTGTCATTGATGCAGAAACTGGCGAATATGGAATTGATAAAACTGGTGTAGAATCAGCATTAAGTTTAAAGCAGAAGAATCCAAACGCTAGATTATTTACTATGCGAATCGGTTATGATGTTGCATTTAGTTTTGGCAATGCTCCATTGAAGCGTACAGTTGAATGATTTCTGGAAGATTGATTGACCAAAGGGCGATAATTCCAGTGATTTTCCGTTTACCACAATAACCAGATTTTTCTGTGGATTTTGCCATTGATACTGGATTCAACGGCTATCTTACCTTACCACCACAAGCAGTTAGTGCAATGAATCTTCCTCTATATTTTAATACATTTATAAGCCTTTACTGGGAACTGCGATGATGGAAGGATATCATCTAGAGATAAATTTTGAAGAAAATGGTTTGGTTTCGTTAGAAAAAATACAATCTCCAATGTCATAAGATTCTTAATTAGATATGCGATCGCTTTTAGATAACAAGCGAAATCAGTAGAGTTATTTACAGGCGTTGGTGTGGCGGACTACTAGGTTGTTACCATATTTTCAGGTGCATTTGTAAGGGCGAACAACCGTTCGCCCCTACCGCGTCTCTACAATTGCTTGTTCTGGGATACAGAGGGTGATTTCCTTTCTGCTTCTTGCTTGATTGCACCCATCATCTTACTCAAAGAATCTTTGAAAATACCGTAGAAGACATCTGCAGGTGTGCCCGATTTGGGTTGAACCTCAACCACTTGCGTAATCAAAACCTGATTTGCTTTTGCACCCGTATACGGAGCAATTGGTTCAATTAACCAGTAGCCTTTCATACTTTTAAGGTCGCCCTCAACTTGTTCAAAATCAATGCGGCTTTTTTCCGTTTCCGTAATGGCTGAGCGAATACGGGATTTGACATTGAGAAGAAACACCTGGCGCGAATCAACCTGCTCAATCAGTTTCTGATTATTGTTGGCACTAATCACTTTGCTTGAGACTACGTTTGGTAGAAATTTTGAAAAATTGTTGTAATCAGTCAGAACCGCCCATGCTGTGTCTAATGAGGTGGTAATGAGGACTCTGGCAGTGTACTTCCCCTTGTCTCCTGTTACAAGCGACTGCCCCTTTCGCAATGCAACCCGTTCATTTGTGGGTAATCGATCCACTGTAGAGTCAAATAATCCAGCTGTGGAAGTGTGTACATTTGCGATGAGAGCGATCGCACTCAAGCATCCGGTAACAAAACAAATCTGCAAAGACTGCAAAATCAAACGAATTCTTTTGTTTTCCATCTTCACCTACACCATTTTCTAGAGAAATAACACTGCTTTTGAAGTATGGCTATTTGGGCATTGCTGAATTTGGTAATGAATTACATCTGTAGTCTGTTTTCCAAATTCCAGCAAATCCCTGTAAAAACGCACCGTTGTAGAGACGCGCTGTTTGAAGCGTCTCTACATTAATGAGGTCATACCTTCTACTGAAGGACAGTTAAGAACTGTTCATTTTATCAGTACACAACTCACCATAAAGCTAGTTACAAACTATGACAGCTTGTAGTAAAATAAGTTGCTGCAAGCGCTCTAGAAAAGAAAACACAAGGTAAAGGATGACCTCCTAATTTTTTTGAAGAAACTTTTGGAGCCTGTAAAGACGATCCCATAGTTATTTTTGGTGAGGGTATTTTTGATGATAGTGAAGAATTGACATGAAGTATTGATTAGACACAGTAGATTGCGATCGCTTTTATTGAAAACGTCCAAATACCACCAAGCACTGGTAAATCTCTCTATCAAAATCAAACAGGTGATATACTGTGCTTTAAGCTGGTAAAAACTATCTATTTTCTTGCTGGTTTAACGAATTTACTGGTTGGTGGGCAGTGCCCACCCTACTCCTTTGGTTAACTAATTTTTTGGTGGTTTAGCTAATTTACTGGCTGGTGGGCAGTGCCCACCCTACGCCGAAACAAGAATAATGCAATTACAAATTGTGCGATCGCATTTATTTTACTTAACAAAACTGCTAAACTTAGCACCATGAAGCTGTAAATCTGCACGTTGATTTTGTGTTAATCCAATACCTTGTCCAAACTCACACCCATCGACAAGAGTATTTAACCATACAGTTTGATTCAAAGTTGCACCAGTTAAATTAGCATTTCTTAAATCGGCGTGAGTAAAATTAGCAAATATAAGGTCTGCATTAATTAAACTGCTTTCACACAAGTTAACCCCAGATAAATTACCACGGATAAAATTAACTTCATCCAAAACCAAACCTGATAAATCTGCCCCCATTAAATTGGGGAATTTTAACTGACTGGGGTTCTGTAAAAATCTCATCATACAGACGATATTGGATTCATTAAGGCGTATATTGGTTAAGAAGTCATAACGGGCTATACCAAGTTGTTTGAGAACTTGTAGTCGTTCTTTGGGGTTTTGCTCTAAAAACTGGATGGCATTGTTACGCAGGTCGTCAATTCTGGTGTTGAGCATGGAATTTCACGGGTATTGGATTTGTGGTGGTTTACCACGATCCGTGAAGTACACCTAATTTAGGGGCGTTATGCCTTGCGTCCTTACAGGCGTACTTCATTGAATCCCAAATCGCTTTAAGCTAATTTGGCAACAGATATTATATTACTTTATAAAAGTTTACAGAATTCAAGGGCTGTAGATAGTATTAAATTATACAAGTATTGCGGCACTTTTCAGGTAAATGAAGTACATAGGTAGGGGCGCAAGACCGCCGCGCCCTTACAACAACCTGTAATTATTGATAGCGATGAAAAGACGAAATCCACTATATAAGAGCAAAGGATATTTGTTAGCAATAACAATAACTTTAGGAATGAGTTGCCTAGCGTTGTATACCATTTTCTTAACTGATATTGTCAGAGCAAGAATTATAGATAGTAATTATTTAGCCAAACAGTTTGAAGCTCAAAGAGAAAAAGAACTTTATAATCCTAATTTTGTTCCTAAAGTTGTCATACAAAGAGGTCGTGAATACGAAAAGGGGCTGGATTTCAAATGTATAACTGGGGCTACATATAAAGTAGGAAGTGGTTGGACTAAAGACAGTAAAGATAGCGATTTTTTTATAGATTATTATGTACCCCCAAATAAAAACGCCATTATTTGTGTATCTCCAGCTTTCGCAGCGGCAATAACTGCCAAAACCAGTAAACCATTTGTTTATGAAGCTTACCCAACTAATTACGGCTTACGTATTCGTATCATCATTGGTGTTTCTGAAGTGAGAGGAATTTGCCAGAGTTTGACAGGGGATGTCAATTGTGCAAATTTTGTCTTGTCACAAGAAGCAGTTGTGCGCTACGTGCCTTAGAGACTCCCTCTTATGGTAGTTTAAAGTTGACTTCATATTTTGCAACATCTAAACTTTGACCCTTATGAGTGGAGAGGAGAACCTTGGGAATAGAACTACGGAGTTTCGTATTTCTCGACAGCCTGCAACCTCAACATGCAGCATACATGGGAACGGTTACATCCATCCATCTTGGTTTTTAGTCCTGGGCTTGGTAACTCTCAGCTACAGCAGTGGATTGGCAGGGCAATTTCCCCAATTGGGCGGATTCGCTTTGCTACTGGGATTGCTAACAGCACTGTTATTATTTGGCTCTGTTGTTGCCCATGAATTGGGACACAGCTTTGTCGCTCTTCGTCAAGGAATTGGCGTTAAATCTATAACGCTGTTTATATTTGGTGGGTTGGCAAGCTTAGAGAGAGAGTCAAAAACCCCAGCAGAGGCTTTTTGGGTTGCCATTGCAGGTCCTTTAGTTAGCCTACTGTTATTTGGTATATTCGCAGCTGTTGGTTTTGCGATCGCTTCCCCAGCACCGCTAGCAGCAATTCTAGGTGTTCTAGCTTCTGTGAATTTGGCATTAGCGCTGTTTAACCTAATTCCTGGCTTGCCTCTAGATGGTGGAAATATCTTAAAAGCTCTTGTTTGGAAGATTACGGGAAATCCTTATAAGGGTGTGGTTTTTGCCAGTCGAGTTGGGCAAATCTTTGGTTGGGTAGCTATAGCTTCTGGTTTATTACCACTGTTATTGTTTGGTAGCTTTGCCAACTTCTGGAACTTGTTAGTCGGTTTCTTTTTACTGCAAAATGCTGGTAATGTAGCTCAATTTGCTAGGGTACAGGAAAAACTGACAGGGTTGACTGCTGCGGATGCCGTCACTACCGACAGCCCGGTTGTAAGTGCCAATCTGACTTTACGAGCATTTGCTGATGAACGGATTTTGAGTTGGCAAAACTGGTATCGTTTCTTAGTGACTGATGATAACGGACAGCTTGTAGGAACAATATCCGTTGACGATTTGCGAACTATTCCTACGGCACTGTGGTCAGAAACTCAAATCAGACAAGTCATGCGATCGGCTGAACAATTTACCACTGTAAAATCTGACCAAGCGTTACTAGATGTAGTGCAACTCCTAGAACAAAGAAAGTTATCTACACTCGCTGTAATTCGTGACAATGGTGTACTTGTCGGGCTCTTAGAAAAAGCTTCTATTATTAATTTACTTCAGAATAGAGTCCAAGTAAATCCTGCATAGATTCTGTAGAGACGTTAGTATAACGTCTCTAAATTTTTTATATTGCCATCAATACGGTACTCAGCCTTGATTGTCCGGAGAAATGAAAGACTACCACATCTCCAGGTTTGGCTTGGTTGATGAGATGTTCTAGAGTTTTGAGAGGGTATGCAAAAATGTCACCTGCAATTCATATAGGAACTCGTTCCGAAGCAGAGACAATTTTAAAACTCATAGGTAACGTCAGTGAAAGCGATACCATAAAAACCACACTTCAATAAAACCATATTGAGAAATGTTTTTTGCCGTTTTGAGTAGAATTTAGGCGTTATACCAAGCAGTAAAGCAAATCGCGTGAGTGTTTTCATAGTTTCTTCTTGCAGTTTTGAGTGTTCGATTTTTACCCTGATACTTGCTTCAAATATTTCTCAAACCATTTCACCGCACTTGTACTTGCAATCTTGAAGCCCTCTCCTTGATAACAATCAAAGTGTCCACCCTTCAGAATTGGAGGGAGTTCGGTTCCATCGCACGCGCACAGACAGCAGCAGTCAACTCAGCAGGTGCAAGAAAGTCCTTCTCACTTACGATGAGGCTTAACGACTTGCAGTGACAATAGCTGCCGTCAACTGCTCAATCTTCCAGCGCTCGGTATACCGAATTCCATTAATGAACAGGGCTGGGGTAGCTGTTACTCCACTGAGTAATCCGCTTTGAATATCTTTATTGATGCTATCGAGATGCACTTGTTGGTATATATCTTGCAGAAATTGGGGGATATCAAGTCCTAGATCGTTAGCGTACTCTATAAGATAGCCGTTTCCCAACTCTTGTTGATGGGCGAATAAAATATCGTGCATCTGCCAAAACAGACCTTGGGCAGCCGCCGCTTGGGCTGCTTCCGCCGCACGTTGAGCATGAGAATGAATCTGTATCTGTGGAAAATGACGGAAGATGAAGCATAAATAGTTCTCTCCAAAAGAAACACTAAGTTGTCGCCTAATGACTTTAATTAGCCGATAAACGTCCGCACTTTCAGGAGACTCATAGTCCCCATACATGACCAGCACCACGGGGGCGCTTAGCACACCTTGTATGGGATCCTGTGTTGAAGGCGGAAAGAATAACAAACTGCAATCTCGGTCTTGACTCACTCGATACCTCTGAGGGAAGAAATGCTGATTGCAAGCAATCGCCATAAGACCCTCTTTCTGGGATTTATGTAAAGCCAACTTAAATCTTGCAACTCAATTGCCTTTCTTCGTTTGCATAAATTCAATATATGCAATTGCCTATAAGAAGTCGTCAACTTTGAGTTGAAACTTTTGTTTGATCGAGTGATTGATGAATCAATCCATCTCAAAATCGAAGCTTGGCTCCAACTAAAGTTGGAATCTAAATTCAAACTGAAGTACCGCCTACAAACTCGCAATCCCGCGTTTGACTGCAACAATCACGGCTTGGGTGCGACCGGTGACTCCCAACTTACTTAAAATTCGATTAACGTGAGATTTGACAGTACTTTCACTGATATTCAAAGCGGTGCTAATGTCTAGATTACTCATTCCCCGCGTCATCAAACGGAGTACTTCTAGCTCTCGTTCGCTCAGTTCTGGATGGCTCATCCGCTGCACCAGTTTTGCCCCCACATCTGGTGGAATATACTGCTGAGCGCAATGAACTGTGCGAATTGCATTCAGAAGCTCATTGGGTTTAGCATCCTTAAGCAAATATCCTTTAGCGCCCGCGTGCAATCCGCGATAGATATCTTCATCGCTATCGTAGGTTGTTAGTACAATAATTCGGGCAGGTTTAAATTCAGCACAAATAGCAGCAATGGCTTCAACTCCTCCGACTTGCGGCATTCGCAAATCCATCAATGTCACATCTGGTTGGTGTTCCCGAAATAAGTCGATCGCCTGTTGCCCATCTTCTGCTTGAGCAATTACCGTCATTTCTGGGTCACGATTGATGATGGTTGCCAATCCTTGCCTGACTATGGCATGGTCGTCAGCAATCAAAACCCGAATTGTAGTCGATTGACTCATCATTCTTTTCATCCTTGATTAACAATCGCAACAATTTCTGTTCTCTTTCCTGGTTGGCTCTCCATTCTCAATTGCGCTCCCATGCTCTGTGCCCTTTCGCTCATTTATAGCAATTCCTTAGGCAAATGAAGTACAAGAGTAGGGGCTCTCGGCTGTTCGCCCTTACAACTGAGTGTAGCCCACTAGATTCGGAAACGCCATATTAGTAAGCAAAGGAGCAGGGGAGCAACGCGAAATCAAACTAAAAAAAGCGATTGCTCCCTAAAGTATCTTAATAGGAGCGGGATATTTTGAAATCTAACTCCCTATGATAACATTAAAATTTACATCCGAACATTACAGGTATTACAGAACGGCGACCAACCCTTCTTTTACTTTGTTGAAAAACCAATCGGGTTGTTCAAGCCAGGGAAAATGACCAGCCTTTTCAATCAAAATTAGCTTAGAACTTGCAATCCCCATATGAAGTCGATAGCATGGAGTGGCGAACAAATAAAGTCATGGCTCCCAACTACAACCAAAGTTGGAATATCTATCTCTCCAAGCCGCGACATCAGATTGATTTTGTTCCACTGGCATTGAGCAGCACCCTTAAACGCATCTACAGACATTGATGTTGCAGCATGGCGAGCTGCATCCCGCTCAAGATTAGCGACATCATAGTAATAGAATGGCAGGATAGTTTGGGTTAATCTCGCAAGCTCTGCATCTGACTCTGGCATCTCCTGACTTGTAAATGCTTTGTAGGCAAGGTCAAACCAGGGTTCGTGCTGGCGTTCCTGCATACCCGCTTCCCTATCCGTGCGTGACTGTTCATCTTGAAAGCTTACTGTATCAAGAAGTATAAGACCAGCACAATGCTCTGGGTACTGTAAGGCATAATAGAGCGCGTGACGCCCAGTTTCAGAGTGTCCCATTAACCAGACGCGTTCTTGCCCTAACTGATGTCGGAGTGCATTCAGATCGGCAGCAAAACAATCGTATGTATAAGGTATATAAGTCACCCAGTACTCAGTAAGAAGTCCCTTGGCTGGGTTGCAAGATAAGACCATTTTGATTCATTTGAGATATAGGTATATCTATTTCTCCACAATGTGAGGTTTGTGAACTTGGGTCCATCGAAGGATGTCAGGTTTTATGTGACATACCATCGATAGCAATCTACTAGATGTTAGAAGGTCAATTAATTTCTTTTAAGGAAGTCTAGCAGCACGGGATTGACTCGATCTGCATGAGTCCAGTTGATAGCATGGGGACCGCCCGGTATCACGACAAGGTGACTGTCTTTAATTAACTTCGGTAGTCTTGCGGCGGTAGACGCAAGTGGAAGAATGCGATCGGCATCCCCATGAACAATTAAGGTTGGCACATCAATACGTGGCAAATCGTCACGGAAATCGGTTAGCCATGACGGTACACAGTCCAGAGTCCCTTTAGCGGAAGCTCCTACTGCAACATTCCAACTCATCTGAATAGCATTGTTGCTAATACGATCGCCTAGTAGGACATCTACGTTAAAAAAGTCTTTGAAAAATGCCGATAGATAAGCTGGGCGATCTTCTACGATACTTTTCATAATCCCGTCGAAAACACTGCGATCGACTCCTTCAGGATTATCATCTGTTTTCAACAAGAAGGGCGGCACTGGAGCCATTAGCACTGCTTTACTAACGCGCTCTGAACCGTACTTACCAAGATAGCGCGTCACTTCACCGGTCCCCATTGAAAAACCAACTAATACGGCATCCCGCAGGTCGAGTTCTGTCATTAGCTTGTTGAGATCGGCAGCGAAGGTGTCGTAGTCATAGCCAAACGACGGCTGATTGGAAGCACCAAAGCCCCGGCGATCGTAAGTAATGACCCGATAACCAGCTTCTAGCAAAACCGCTACCTGTTTCTCCCAGGAATGACCGCTTAAAGGAAAACCGTGAATCAGCACAATCGGTTGCCCTGCTCCGAAGTCTTCGTAGTAGATATCAATGCTTCCAGAGTTCTCTTTACCGACGGTAACGTAAGGCATTAGAGTTTCCTTTTTTATAGGTTTGTTGTCAAGCTTCCGGTTTAGATAAAGAAGGCATTCATGCCGTCAACGTCAGAGAGAAAAGTCTCGATTGCTGCAATCCTACCATCTCTAAGACGACATACCGTAGCCAGATACTCATCGAGTATCCGATCGCCCTGTTTTGCAGTATTGTGTAAAGACAGAGCTACATTGTCTCGACTGACGAGAATGTGCAGTAGCTCGAAGTTCAGTCCATAACTTGCAATTTTACGGGCGCGATCGACCACGGCATCAGCTCCATTTGCAGTTCCTGAAATTGTATTGTTACCTGGCAGTGTCCAGTGTGCATCCTCAGTGAGGAGGACACGAATTGCACTCCAATCGCGTGCAGTGAGTGCCGCGTGGAAACGATGGGCAATGTCAAGTTGGACGTGGCGAGCGGTCACTTGCATAAAGACTCCTGCTTGCGATCGGGAATATCTAGAGAATTGATTAAACCAAGACGAACAAACGCAAAGAGACATAGAATAATTAACCCAGAAGCAAATAGAGTGGCAATCCCCAAAAACTCGATTCTTTGTGCTAAATTTAAGTGTTTATCTGTCAACGTTAGAAGCACAAAGGCGATTGATGGATTAATTGCTGGGTTAAACACCGTTGAAATAGTTTCTGCATTAATTTTATTCATCATCCTACAAGCATCTGTGACTCTTATGGTCCCGAACAATTTTTCAACAAGTAATAGTGCTTGAAAATTTTCAAACTTTTCATAGATGATTTAGAATTACTACATTAGTGTGGTCGTGGGTAACGTAAATTGTCGTGACACCCAACTGACGTTGCAGTTTGACAATTTGAGCGCGGGTTTCAGCGCGGAGTTTGGCGTCTAAGTTAGAAAGAGGTTCATCCATCAAAAACACTTGAGGATTCCGTGCAATTGCGCGTCCTAATGCTACTCTTTGCCTTTGTCCCCCAGAAAGCTGTTTGGGTAAACGATTGAGCAAGGCTTCAATTTGCAGTAACTGAGCAACATCACGCACCCGTTTATCCACTACCCGTTCTTTCTCGGAAACGTATCTTAGCCCCTTCGGTAACTTTCTTGTCATCCCTACTAGTAAATCTGTTGTGGAGATGGGAAAACGCGGTGATACGCAGATATTTTCCCCCCCTCTTTTCCCCTCCCTCACTCCTTCAGAACGGCGTCGCAACCCAAAAGCGATGTTCTCATACACTGTCATATGGGGATAGAGAGCATAGTTTTGAAACACCATTGCAATGTCTCGTTCTTTGGGTGGTAAGTCATTTACCAAGCGATCTCCCACCCAGATATTACCGCCTGTTAATATTTCCAATCCAGCAATTAACCGCAGGAGGGTACTTTTCCCGCAACCAGAGGGTCCTACCAGAACCATAAATTCTCCATCCGTCACCGTTAAGTTGATTCGCCGCAAAACACCGGCATTTTCTACACGATGAGCCACAGGATCGCTGGTTGTCTCAGAGGTAGATGGGCGTTGAATGGGTGATGCAACACTTTCCCCTTTACGAGGAGGGAAACTTTTATAAATGTTTTCTAGAACAACTTGCGCCACGAGTGTTTTAACAATAGCCTTAGAGATAATTTATAAAGTAAATATTAAAACCTGTTGGTTGGGTTGGGTTCCTCAATGCCGAAATTGAATGAACGTTGGGTTGGGTTCCTCAATGCCGAAATTGAATGAACGTTGGGTTGGGTTCCTCAATGCCAAAATTGAATGAACGTTGGGTTGGGTTCCTCAACCCAACCTACACAATAATATTATATTGAGCGATTTCAGCACCAAATAACACACTTTGAGAAAAATAGGAAAAGTTAATTACAAATTATTACATGGTACAATTATACTAATTTATATTTGTCAAGAGTCTTTGTTACGGACAAAAGACCAAGGACAAAGGACAAATGGCGACCAATATAGTTATATTTAATTTCGCCCACTTACTTACATTCGAGTCTTTTGCACTTTTTTAGAAGGAAAACGACATGAATCTCTGTATTTTGATGGTAGAAATCATTGAAGAACCGCAACTCCGCCACAGACCAGATGGGTTGGAACTCACTGAGATGGTGGTACAGTTCCCATCAATGCGGGCAGAAGAACCGCCAGCAACTTTAAAAGCGGTAGGCTGGGGCAATTTGGCGAACGAGATTTATCAAAATTATCACCAAGGCGATCGCGTCCTGATAGAAGGTCGCCTCAATATGAATACTATTCCCCATCCAGAAGGTTACAAGGAGAAACGTGCTGAATTGACAGTACAAAGAATTCACGCTCTAGGAACAGCTGTTGATACAAACTCATCATCCGTTGCTAGAACACCTTCACCTGCGGCGTCTTCTGCAAAAACGACTCCTTCTTACGAGCCTCCCCGAACTACATCTACCCCAGTCCCAAGCAACGTTGGTGCCTTTTCCCAAGATAATTCCGACGAACAACGCATACCCCAAAGCCAAAGTTTTGAGCGCAGTACCTATCCAGCACCCATCGAAGAAGCAGATCCGGATGATATTCCGTTTTAAGGCGGTGAGATTGGCAACAGATGAAATAATGGATGTCACGGATACATTGTCTGTGGATGTCGGCAATGTTCATCCACTATATTCGCTATATTATCTGTTGCCTATGCTACATTTTATCCTAATAAGTCAGTAGGTGGGAATAAAAGCATCTGTGTTAAGGAATGTGAAGATAGCTGAAACCTCTACAAATGAACAAAATAAAAGATGAGCTTAACTGGTGACTGGTGAACTGGACTTACGCAAACTTACTTATGTGTGATTTTTAATGCAAATTGGGAAAAATAGAAAGTCGCTGTTAAAATCCAAATATTCCAAATATTTATAAGTTCCAATTTGAACCCAACTCCTATGAGAGAAACTATTCTGGAAGTTCGTAATTTACAAGTTGAGTTTGTAGGTGATACCAAAGTTGTTAAAGCTGTAGATGGTATTTCTTTTGATTTGCACAGAGGGGAAACTCTGGGAATAGTAGGGGAGTCTGGAAGTGGAAAATCTGTAACGTCCCTGGCAATCATGGGTTTGATACAAAATCCGGGGAAAGTAAGTGGCGGTGAGATTTTGTTTCGCCTCCAAGACAATGGCAAAACTGTAAATTTGGCAAAGTTGTCTGGCGAGGAGATGCAACTCCACAGAGGTGGCGACATCGCCATGATATTTCAAGAACCAATGAGTTCCCTCAATCCAGTTTACACGATTGGGTTTCAGTTAACAGAAGCAATTTTGCGACATCAAAATATATCCTCAGGTGAAGCGAGAAAACAAGCGATCGCCCGCCTGCAAGAAGTTAAGCTTTTGCCTAGCGATGAAGCATTAAGGGAACAGTATATCGAGACGTGGAAAACCTCCTTTGGTTCATCAACCCCGGACGAGCAAAAGTTGGCACAGTTGGTAAAACAACACAAAGAAGCAATCTTAGAACGTTACCCTCACGAACTTTCAGGAGGTCAATTGCAGCGGGTGATGATAGCAATGGCAATTTCCTGCAACCCGTTGTTATTGATTGCTGACGAACCAACCACAGCATTGGATGTAACGGTTCAAGCGACCATCCTTGAGTTGTTGCGGGAGTTGCAGCAACGCCGTGAAATGTCAATGATTTTTATCACTCACGACTTAGGGCTGATTGCAGAAACAGCCGACAAAGTTGCAGTAATGTACAGGGGCAAAATTGTAGAACAAGGTTCAGCCGGACAAATTTTTACGAATCCCCAACATCCCTATACCAAAGGCTTAGTCGCTTGTCGCCCCACACTTAACCGCCGACCGCAAAAATTACTCACAGTTTCCGACTACATGAAGGTAGAAGAGACACCAGCAGGAGAGGTGGTAATAGAGCCAAAACAACCCGCACAGCCACAAGAAGTCTCGATTGAGGAATTTTCTCAAAGGTTGGCGACCTTAGAACAACAGCAACCTTTGTTGCAAGTCCGCAATCTCAAAGTTGGTTTCCCCGTGCGAGGGTTATTTGGTGGTACAAAACGCTACTATATGGCAGTGAATGGTGTTTCCTTTGATGTCAAAAAAGGGGAAACTCTGGGATTGGTGGGAGAATCGGGTTGTGGCAAAACCACTGTTGGGAAAACCTTGCTGCGATTAATTGAACCGATGGGGGGTGAAATTCTGTTTGAGGGACGAGATATTACAAATCTCAAAGGCAATGCGTTGCAAGAGTTGCGAAGGGAAATGCAAATTGTCTTTCAAAATCCCTTTAGCGCCCTCGACCCGCGAATGAAAATCGGGGATGCGATTATGGAACCGTTGGTGATTCACTCAATTGGCTCAACGAAACAGCAACGTCGCGATCGCGTTGCTTATCTTTTAGAAAGGGTGGGTTTGAGTGCAGATGCTATCAAGCGCTATCCCCATCAGTTTTCCGGTGGTCAACGCCAAAGGATTTGCATTGCCCGTTCCTTAGCTTTGAATCCTAAGTTTATCATTTGTGATGAATCAGTGTCTGCCCTTGATGTATCGGTGCAGGCGCAGGTGCTGAATTTGCTCAAAGAGTTACAAGATGAATTTGGTTTGACTTATATTTTTATTTCCCACGATTTAAGTGTGGTGAAATTTATGAGCGATCGCATTTTAGTCATGAATCGCGGTCAAATTGTGGAACAGGGTACAGCAGAGACAATCTATCGAGAACCTAAAGAGGAGTACACTCAGAAGTTAATAGCGTCAATTCCTACGGGTAGCCCCGAACGGGTGCAACGACGTCAAGTCCCGGCATCCTAGACAAAATAAATCTGCTAAAAGCTAGGTAAATAGCTGCCCTCATTTTGTTAATCTGATTTTAAGAGCAGTGTAGTTAAGTACTCCGCTGCCAAAAGGAGGAATCAAAAAATGCCCGGACACGACATTATCGTTGTCGGTGCATCGGCAGGGGGAGTCGAAGCGCTTACTTACTTAGTAAAAAATTTGCCAGATGATTTAGATGCTGCTATTGTCATAGTTTTACACGTACCCAGTCATAGTAACAGCGTTTTACCTCGCATTCTCGCTCGCGCAGGCAATTTGCCTGCCGCTCATGCGAAGGATGGTGAATTGATTTCGCCAGGACGAATTTATATTGCCCCACCGGACTATCACCTATTAGTAAAACCGGGATATTTGCAACTCTCGCGGGGACCAAGAGAAAATAACCACCGTCCAGCTATCGACCCTCTGTTTCGTACTGCTGCACGAGCTTACGGGGGGCGAGTCATTGGGGTAATACTAACAGGTGTCCTTGATGATGGTACGGCAGGATTGAAGGCAGTAAAAATGCGGAAGGGTGTAGCGGTTGTTCAAGATCCCGATGATGCCATGTATTCGGGAATGCCCCTCAGTGCCATTGAAAACATAGACAATATTGATTTTGTCGTGGCACTATCAGATATTCCCAGTACGTTGGTAAATTTGGTAAACACGCCAGTGGAAGTCGAAGCAGAAAATTCCGTTCCTAACGAGGTGGAATTTGAATCTGATTTGGCGGAGATGAATATGGAAGCACTCAACAACGATAATAAACCCGGTAAACCTTCTCCCTTTGCTTGTCCTGATTGTGGTGGTACTCTTTGGGATCTATCAAAGGGTGATTTATTGCGGTTCCGATGCCGTACAGGTCATGCTTTCTCTGCAGTCAGCCTGCAAGCAAAACAATCTGATGCTGTAGAAGATGCTCTGTGGATTGCTCTTAGGGCATTAGAAGAGAAAGCAGCTTTAACACGTCGTATGGCTCAACGAATGCGCGATCGCAACCAAGTTCTGTCAGCAAAAAGATTAGAAGATGAGGCAATCGATGTCCAAGAACGTGCCACTGTCATCCATAATCTACTGAGCCAAGGCAATTCTACCCTAGGGAAGGAAGAACTCAATGATGAAGTTGCCCAGGTAGAATAAAAATGTATTGTGCTAGTTGTACTTGTAATGAAAGGGGACTTGGATCGGCAATTGGAGGTCAGGGAAGGGATCGTCAATAACTCTACCTGGTCCTACATCCACCGAAAGTCACCCCTAACCCCTTAGTAGAATTAAGCAACTTTAGGGTTTTGAACGGAGTATGGACAAAGATCTAACCAAACCTCAGAACTTGCAAAAGAAAGAAGAACTCAACGTTGCCGAGCGCCAGGAAGAGCAACGGCAAATTTCAGAGGAGGTGCGGCAATCTGCTGAAGTACAAAGGATATTACGGGAAAAGCAACGGCAGTCTGCTGAAGTAGATAGAGTATTGCAGGAAGAGCAACGACAGTTTGCCGAACAAGCACGACACTTTGCTGAACAAACACGAAATTTTGCCGAAGAGGCACGGCTGGCTGCCGAACAAGCACGACACTTTGCCGAAGAGGCACGACAGATTAAGGCAGAACAAGAGGAAATTTTGAAGGAGATACAGGAGTCTACTCAAGCGCTTCGACAGGCGAAAGCAGAGTTAGATAAGTAATCGAACTCCAAGTAGAAACGCGATGTGTCACGTATTTAAAGCCTGCCGAGTTACCATGCTTGCATGAGCGAAAACTTCCTAACAAAGCTCTATTTTCTATGACTCCTCATATTAAGTCCGGTTAATTAGTTATTATTAAACAATTTGTGTAAAAACCGGAAAACCCGCTCCCCCTCTCCCCATCTCCCCCTCCCCCCATCTGCCTTAATGATAAGTCTTTACCCGGA
>NZ_BAAFZH010000054.1:0-59808 GCF_054684315.1 Scytonema sp. NUACC21
CCCCGTACCTTTTGCCCACTCCCCCAGCGTCGTTGGTTCCCACATCACTGGTTACGACAACATGATGAAAGGGATTCTGTCCTACCTGACAGAAGGTAAGAAGAAAGACAAAACCAACGGCAAGCTCAACTTTATCCCCGGTTTTGATACCTACACTGGCAACAACCGCGAATTAAAGCGGATGCTGGGCTTAATGGGAGTTGACTACACTCTCCTAGCAGATAACAGCGATTATCTGGATTCCCCCAATAATGGTAAGTATGACATGTACCCAGGTGGTACTAAGCTAGAAGATGCTGCTGATTCCATTAACGCACAAGGTACCGTCTTCTTACAGCGCTACTCCACCCAGAAGACACAAGACTATATCAGAGACAAGTGGGGTCAACAAACCAAGGTATTGCGTCCTTGGGGTGTTAAGGGAACTGATGAATTCTTGATGACAGTTTCAGAAGTTACTGGTAAAGCTATCCCTGAAGAGTTAGAAATCGAACGGGGACGCTTGGTAGACGCCATGACAGACTCCTACGCTTGGATACATGGTAAGAAGTTTGCAATTTATGGCGACCCAGATTTAATCGTTAGTGTAGTTAGCTTCTTGTTAGAGATGGGTGCTGAACCAGTACACATCCTCTGCAACAATGGCGACGAGGAATTCAAGAAAGAAATGGAAGAAATCCTCAGCGCTAGCCCCTTCGGTAAGCAAGCTACTGTCTGGATTCAAAAAGACTTGTGGCACCTACGGAGTCTTCTGTTCACTGAACCTGTAGACTTCTTCGTAGGCAATTCCTACGGTAAGTACCTGTGGCGCGACACCAAGATCCCAATGGTACGGATTGGTTATCCTCTCTTCGACCGTCACCACTTGCACCGCTACCCAACCGTTGGTTATCAAGGTGGTTTAAACCTACTCAACTGGATTGTGAATACACTTCTGGATGAGTTGGATCGCTCCACCAATGTTGCTGGTAAGACTGATATTTCCTTCGACTTGATTCGCTAGGAACTACATCAACCTGCGACGTGCCAATCGACTTAGACCCTAAAGGTTAAAAGTTAAAAGTAAAAAGTAAAAAGTTATGTCTTTCACTTTTTACTTTTAACTTTTTTCTTTTACGTTTTTCTTGATTCATCTATCATGGAAACTGTCAACCACACCCACAACCATCCTAACTACCATCCACCCAATTCTAAAAAGTCTCGCTCCTTTGATATTCTATATCCTTTGCGCCGATTGGTGGATGAAATTCAAATTAAAAATGCTCACCTCGCTCATTTTCTTTGTCAAGTGATTCCCTGCTGTTGTCCCTTTGAGCGAGATATTAAATTATTTGGACGGACTTTTCACATTCCCCCATTATGTAAGCTCAATCCTTTGTATGACGAATTCGTCTCATTGCGTTTCCGTGCTTTATGTTACTTATCTGATGAATGTGGTGAAGATATTACGAAATATATTTGTTAGTCATTAGTCATTAGTCATTAGTCATTGGTATTACAGAAAAAACACTCGTACAAATGACAAAGGACAAATGACAAAGGACAAATGACAAAGGACAAAGGACAAAAGAAATGAAAATTACCCAAAGTAAAATTAACGAGTTACTGACTCAGCCCGGTTGCGAACACAATCAGAACAAGCATGGAGAGAAAAAGAATAAGTCTTGTTCGCAATTACCCAAGCCCGGTGCTGCTCAAGGGGGTTGTGCCTTTGATGGTGCAATGATTGCCCTAGTACCCATTACTGATGCGGCTCATTTAGTTCACGGACCGATCGCTTGTGCTGGTAATTCTTGGGGAAGTCGCGGTAGCTTCTCTTCGGGTCCTACAATGTACAAAACAGGCTTTACCACTGACATGGATGAGACTGATGTCATCTTCGGTGGAGACAAAAAGCTGTATAAAGCTATCCTAGAAGTAGAAAAACGATACAAACCGGCTGCAATCTTCGTTTACTCTACCTGCGTTACCGCTCTCATTGGTGAAGACTTGGATGGAGTTTGCAAAGCCGTTGCGGAAAAAATAGACACTCCCGTTATTCCTGTTAATGCTCCAGGATTTATTGGTAGCAAAAACTTTGGCAACCGCCTTGCTGGTGAAGCGTTGTTGGAATATGTTGTAGGTACAGCCGAGCCTGAATATACTACCCCCTATGACATCAACCTCATTGGTGAGTATAACGTTGCCGGTGAAATGTGGAATGTTTTGCCACTATTCCAGAAATTAGGTATTCGAGTCCTAGCAAAAATCACAGGTGATGCTCGTTATAAAGAAATTTGTTATGCTCACCGCGCTAAGCTCAATGTGATGATTTGTTCCAAAGCGCTGCTCAATATGGCAACAAAAATGCAAGAGCGCTATGGCATTCCCTACACTGAAGAATCTTTCTACGGTGTAGAAGACATGAACCGTTGTTTGCGAAATATTGCTGCAAAGCTGGGTGACCCCGATTTGCAAGAGCGTACTGAGAAGCTCATTGCTGAAGAAACTGCTGCTCTAGATGTAGCACTTGCTCCCTATCGTGAAAAATTGAAAGGAAAGCGTATTGTCCTTTACACCGGGGGCGTTAAGAGTTGGTCAATTATTTCAGCTGCTAAAGACTTGGGGATGGAAGTTGTTGCTACCAGTACCAGAAAGAGCACTGAAGAGGATAAAGCCCGAATTAAGAAGTTATTGGGTCAAGATGGCATTATGCTTGAACAAGAAAGCCCCAAGGAACTGCTGCGGATTATCAAAGAAACCAAAGCTGATATGTTGATTGCGGGGGGTCGAAATCAGTACACCGCCTTAAAAGCCCGGATTCCTTTCTTGCATATCAACCAAGAACGCCACCATCCCTACGCCGGTTATGCAGGAATGCTAGAGATGGCAAGAGAATTGTATGAAGCTCTTTATAGCCCAGTATGGGAGCAAGTTCGCAAACCCGCACCTTGGGAGAAAGCAGGAGTGGGAGAGAGAGAGGGACAATTTTCTGACTCCCTCACTCCCTCACTCCCTCACTCCCCCTCATTTTTAGAGGAGGTAATCTAAATGGCGATCGTAACTGTTACCAATTCATCAGTTGCAGTGAATCCCCTAAAGCTCAGTCAACCATTGGGTGCTGCTTTAGCTTTGTTGGGATTGAAGGGAATCATGCCTGTATTCCACGGTTCTCAAGGCTGTACTGCTTTTGCTAAATCTTTATTAGTGAAGCATTTCTGTGAAACAATTCCCCTGTCTACAACGGCAATGTCAGAAGTTAGCACTATTTTGGGTGGGGAGGAAAATGTTGAACAAGCTATTCTCACCTTAGCGCAGCGGTCAAAGCCGGAAATCATTGGTCTGTGTACTACTGCACTGACGGAAACCAGGGGGGATGATATGCCTCGCTTTCTTAAAGAAATTCGCCATCGCCACCCCGAACTAGATAATTTGCCAATTGTATTGGTTTCCTCTCCAGATTTTAAGGGTTCGTTGCAAGATGGTTATGCTGCTGCTGTGGAGAGCATAGTTAAAGAACTGGCTCAAAAAAGCGATAAGCAAAACCCCAATCCCATGCAACTTGTGATTTTGCCAAGTTCTGCTTTTACTCCAGGGGATGTTCAAGAGGTCAAAGATATTGTCGCTGCTTTTGGACTCAAGCCCGTTGTTGTACCGGATATTGCTGCTTCATTGGATGGTCACTTGGAAGATTCTTACAGTCCCATCACAGCCAGTGGTACAACTTTGACAGAACTGCGCTCAATTGGTAATTCTGCATTCACTTTGGCTTTGGGCGAAAGTATGCGGGGTGCAGCACAAATTCTGCACGATCGCTTTGGCATTCCTTTTGAGGTGTTTGACGAACTGACTGGCTTGGAAGCAGTTGATAATTTCTTACAGGCTTTGGCTGACCTAAGTGGTACTAGTGTACCAGAAACCTACCGACGCCAACGCCGTCAATTGCAAGATGCCATGTTAGATACGCACTTTTTCTTTGGTTGCAAGCGCGTGTCTCTAGCACTGGAACCAGATTTGCTACGCTCAACGGTTTACTTTTTGCAATCAATGGGTGCTGAAATTCATGCAGCAGTGACAACAACTCGCTCTCCTTTACTGGAAAAACTTCCTATCAATAGTGTGACTGTTGGCGATTTGGAAGATTTTGAGCAACTGGCTGTTGGATCTGATTTGCTGATTGGCAATTCTCATACGGTTGCGATCGCAAAACGTTTAGGCGTTCCCGTATATCGTCAAGGCATTCCCATTTTTGACCGTTTGGGTAACGGTGTATATACAAAAGTGGGTTACCGAGGCACTATGCAGATTCTGTTTGACATTGGCAATATCTTTATGGAGGAAGAAGAAGCCAAAGTTAAGCAGTTGAAGGAGCTAGTCAACACTCATTAGTTCTTCATTTTTTGTCAGAACTTTTGGATTTTTAACCCGAAACTTAAAACAGTGATAGTTATGAATTATGAGCTGTAGTAAACGTTGATTTACTGCTTATAACTCATAACTCATCACTCACAACTTGATGAGAGGAGAAAAGGATGAAAGTTGCATTCACGACCAGCGATCGAGTTCATATTAATGCTCATTTCGGATGGTCAAAAGAGATTGATGTGTATGAAGTTTCAAAAGACGGCTATACGTTCTTAGAAACTCTCAAGTTTGATGGTGACCTCAAACAAGATGGGAATGAGGATAAAGTAGGACCAAAACTTGATGCACTCGTTGACTGCAAGATTGTTTATGTTGCGGCGATTGGTGGTACTGCAGCTGCTAAGCTAATCAAAAAGGGCGTTACCCCAGTCAAGGCGCGTTCTGAAGAAGATTTAATTGGTGATATTTTAGACAAGTTGGTGACAACTTTAAATGGAAGCCCCCCACCTTGGTTGCGTAAAGCGCTGCAGGAAAAACCCCAAACTTTTGAGGATGAATTAGAAGAGGAGGCTACGGTATGACTGTATCTAACAGCGTAAACGGAACTGCTACAAGCGATATTTTAAACTCACCTTTTCTCAAGGCAATAGTGCAGCAAATCCGGGGTCAAGATAGTTATGGAACTTTCCGTAATTGGTCGGATGAGTTGCTGCTCAAACCTTTTATTGTTACCAAACAAAAGAAACGGGAAATTTCTCTAGAGGGTGAAGTTGACCCGATGACTGTATCGCGGATTATGGTATTTTACCGTGCTACAGCTGCCCGTATTGAGCAGGAAACAGGTTTGTTATCCCAGGTTGTTGTTGATTTGAGCCATGAAGGTTTTGGTTGGGCTTTAGTCTTTACCGGTCGTCTTTTGTTGGTTTCCAAGACTTTACGAGATGCCCACCGTTTTGGTTTTGAGTCATTAGAGAAACTAGCAGAAGAGGGAGAAAAGCTAGTTCAAAAAGGAGTTGATTTGGCTAAAAGTTACCCTGAAGTCAGTAAACTCTAAGAACTTTAGATTTTGGCAACGAGTAACATAACAGATGTCATGAATGGGATATCTTGAGAGAGATAAACCATGAGTTATATCCGCTACGTGCATCCGTTGCTATTCTCTAATGCTCAACAGTAACTGAAAATTGTAACCGCAGTCTGTAGCAAACGGACGCCGATATTCTTTCTTTTTTCTGCGTGCATTTGTGTCCGTCTGCGGTTCAAAAACCAAAATTTTAGGAGATGCCTATGGCTCAAACTGGTGGTGAAACAAATACTATTGAGGATTTGAAAAATCAGATAAAACGCCTCAATAGTAAGGCAGGTCAAATGAAAATGGATTTGCACGATCTCGCAGAAGGTCTGCCAACAGATTTTGAAAAACTTATGGACGTAGCTGCTGCCACTTATGAAATTTTTCGTAAGTTAGACGAACTCAAGCAACAGCTGAAACAAATGGAGCAATGAACATGACTTGGGATTATAGTAAATTCAAACAAATTGTACAAGCAGAAGAATATTTTGACTTTTTTCAGTATATCGTTGGATGGTTTTAGCCCCCCAAGCGCTAAAAGAGAATTTCTACCTATGGTATGAATTGGGTTTTGCCAATGAAAGGAGGGAGGGACGGAGGGACGGAGGGCAAGAAAATGAACGAGTTTTATGAGAAATTGAACGTAACAAACTGTTACTCAGTTATCCATTCTCCCTCACTCCCTCACTTCCTCACTCCTTTTTCCTATCTCTTCTCAATTGGGGTGTAAGAAATCTCGTGTCTACCGTTGTATACCTGGGTAGGTCGGTAAATCCGGTTTTCTTCTAGTTGTTCTTTCCAATGGGCTAGCCAACCAGCAACACGGGCGATCGCAAATATTGGTGTAAACAGGTCTGTGGGAATTCCCAATTTCCTATACACTAGACCTGAATAAAAGTCAACATTGGGATAAATACCTTTGTGCCCAAGTTTCTCCTCTACAACTCGTTCCATCTCCTGGGCAATATCATAGTATTTATCCGGGCCAAACTTATCAAACAACTGTTCTGCCATGTTCTGCAAGATTGTTGCCCGTGGGTCTTTCACCTTGTACACGCGATGACCGAAGCCCATAATCTTGGATTTATTTTCGAGACAATTCTCAATATAAGCTCGCACGTTTTCCACTGAGCCTATTTCTTCCAACATCTGAATAACTTCTTCATTCGCTCCTCCATGTAGCGGTCCTCCTAAGGTTCCCACTGCACTGGCAACTACGGCATAGGGGTCGGTTAGGGTGGAGGCGGTGACTCTAGCACTGAAGGTAGAGGCGTTCATCGTGTGCTCGGCGTGAAGTATCAAGCAGATATCAAAAATTCTCGCTGCCAGTGGTTCGGGTTCTTTCTCATGGAGCATATACAAAAAGTTGGCTGCATAATCCAAGTCATCACGGGGACGTACTGGATCGTTACCTCTTCGCATCAACTCAAATGCTGCCACCATTGTTGGAATTTTGGCTATCAGACGAACAACAGCATCTCGAATGTAAATTGGGTTGTTCAAGTCCCGCCGTGAATAAAATAAACCCAACGCAGCCGCAGAGGCTTGCAAAGCATCCATTGGGTGACCGCTTTCAGGAAAACACTTCATCATATCGCTAATGCGATATTTTATCCGCCTGTGATGGCGAACCTCGTGCTCAAATGCTGCCAGTTCTTCGGATGTGGGCAACTCACCCCAGATCAGGAGATAAGCAGTTTCCAAAAACGTGCTTTTTTGTGCTAAGTCCTCAATCCGAATGCCACGGTATTCTAATATTCCCTTCTGCCCATCAACATTACTGATACTTGATTGGGCGGCGGGAATGCCATCCAATCCAGGCTTGAATTCGCACACCATCATGGCAACACCATCTGCTTTGTAAAATATTTGCAAGAGAGCAACATACCAGAAATTTTTGTCGCCATAACAGTCTTCGTTTCCTTTGAAGTTCTTTCAAAAACGTTCCACTACTGTTAAAGCAAATACTTGGGTGGCGTCAACCAAAACATCTGACTGCGACCCAGAGGAGATCCCTTTTCTGGTAGTTTTACCCCGATCATACCCGCTTTTTTCAGGACTAAGGATCCTTTGTCTTGCCCCCAAACCAAAATTTCCGCCCAAGCGCTTAAATTTGGTTCGTGCCCAACTAATGCTAGTTGTGTTTGGTGTGTGTCATTTCTTGGTGCCAACCACTCTACAAGCCAATTGTGAATCTCGCCTGACGGGCTAAGATGGGTACATTCTTCTAACTTGGAACTCAGACCAGCAGCTATGAGGATTTCCGCTGTTTGGCGTGCTCTAATTAAGGGGCTTGTAGCAATCACATCAAAATGGAAACCCAGCTTTTTGAGTCGCTGGGCTACTTTCTCTGTTTTTTGCTGTCCCTCTTTTGTGAGTTCTCGCTCTTCATCTTTTTTAATCTTGGGTTGCTTCTCTTCGGCTATGCCGTGACGTATTAAATAAATTTCCACAATGTTTTTCCTTTGTCCTTTGTCCTCAGTCATCAGTTCTTAAAAACCAAGGACAAATGACCAAGGACTAATGGCTCTACTCTGATTGAATTGGATTATCCTTAGGATTTACCAATCTCAGCAGTTTTTGCTTAATCTGAGAATCAAAAACTTCCCATTTCATTTTCGCATAAGCAGAATTCTCATTACCTCCAGATAAAAAACCCATTGGGATTTCAAACCCACCAGCGCTCGTTCTCCCACCACCAAAAAAGCGTCCGCTGCTGTCTTGACCAAAGGCTTCCTTGATAAATTCATCGGGATCGAGAGTTAGTTTGGTGGTTCTAAGTGAACCAATCACAACTTCTAATTCATCATCTTCATCGTGAACAATGCCGTAAACTACAGCAGTATGAACATTTTCTTCTGTGACTAAAAAATCAGCTGCCTGAGGAATGGCATCGCGGTCATCGTAGCGCAAGTAACCAACACCAGCAATGGAAAAGTTATTTTGCACAATCCGGTTTTTTAGCGAGCGCTCAATCACATCCATGACTCGTTTGGAGCGATTAGCCTGCAGTACGGCATTGAGCAGTTGTGCGTCATAAAACCTACTCAGATACGCTGCTGCCATAAAATCATCTTCCTGTGCTTGCATCAGTCTATTAGTATCCGATCGCAAGCCATGCATCAAGGCAGTCGCACATTTAACATGCTGATTGATGCTATTGTCGAGCGGTAACAATCCTGCCTGTAAATATTGGGTGAAAATCGTTGCTGTTGCTCTTACAGAAGGACGAATGTCAATAAATTCTGACTTTATATCGCTCTGCAAACTATGATGGTCAATAATTGCCACCAATGGAATGCCTGCGTGTTCGATGGCAGGCACTAGCTGAGAAGTTGTCCCTTGGTTATCAATTAAGACGAAACCTTGATAAGATGACAAGTCCTTGCCTTTTAGCGTTTGTAGAGTCCAGCGCTGGGCGGGTAACCCAGTTAATTTTACCAAGGCAATATTTTCTTGGTGACTTAAAGCGCCGGCATAAATGATGTCACATTTGATATCGTATTGCTGTGCAATTAACTGGTACGTCCATGCACAAGACAAAGCGTCTGGATCGGGAAAATCTTGAAGAATCACTAGCTGGCGTTCGTGTCGGTGAGCAAGCAACATACCGCGCAGTTCTTCTGATTTCTGGTTTGTCACCGCGTTATTACGTTGACTTGAAGAACTGCTAGGCTCACTTGTCAATGCTGTTGTCACTGATTGCCGATTAAGTGGAACTTCAATTGTATCTTTGTCGTCTACTTCACCATCATCTGGTGCTGGGTCTGTTGTCAACGGAAAATTTTCAAACTGAGTTAGGGAAGAATTAAGTCGCATATTTAACGTTTTTACGTGTGAGGCCCTTTTCTGTCGTTAAAAAATACTACAGGTACTGATTTGCTACTTCAGCCACACGTCTACAATTTTCGCAGAACTTTTGACGACTGACACTATATCTGTCAGTCTATGTCTTTGGAAAAACCATTTTATTAACTTTTTTTTAAGGTCGCTTCTGTTGAAGAACGCTTTGTCGGCCACTTTTTTCAGAAATTTATAGCGCACCCTGGTTGCTTTTGAGTCAATATATGCTATATTAACAAAGTTGCTTACAAGCTTGCTAAAAAACTTGCAGCATCCTCTGCTAGCTTTGGGTGTTTGCATCCAAAAGAAGTCACACGCAGGCAAAGCTTCACCAAGCTGAGGGCAACAACGCGATGGTCTGAAAATCGGCTGCCGTTATTTAATTGGGACAGCGAGTGTCAGAGACCAATAACGTATTTTTGCCATTCGTTGTGCATTCCACTTTTCAGGTGTTTGCTGACCTCAAAGTAGAGACTACTGTAAGGTCTTCGGGGATAATGCCGTAGCATCATGTGAGCTTCACTCGGTGTACGATTTCCCTTTTTGACGTTACAGCGGACACAGGCTGTAACAATGTTCTCCCACGTATCGCCTCCCCCACGCGATCGCGGTATAACATGGTCTAAAGTTAAGTCGTCTCCCGTGTAACCGCAGTATTGACACGTATGGCCATCTCTATGCAGGATATTCCGACGGGTGAGAGGAATTTCCTTATAGGGAACCCGCACGTAATGCCGTAACCTAATAACGGTTGGCAGTGGAAAATCTGAGTAGAGTTGCTTATTGTTGAATTCAACCCGCTCAGCTTTACCTTTTATCAACAAGACCACGGCTCGCCGCCAGCTCGTGATATTGAGCGGTTCGTAAGAAGCGTTTAGAACTAAAACCTTCCCCATTGATAAACGCTCAAGCTATTAATTTTACATATATTAACACAAATCTATCCACCTTGGTTGATGAGGATAAATTATACTTCTTACGAAAGCAGGAATTTGGACAATAGTCAAGGGTTCTTTGTCGTTTGTCATTAGTCGTTTGTCATTAGTCCTTTGTCATTGGTCATTGGTCATCAGTTATTTTCACTCCCTCCCTCCCTCACTCCCTCCCTCCCCCTCAATGAACTTGTGCGATTTCCAAAAAGAACGTTAAACTGTTCCGATCGACTACAAAAGGCTTTGAGTAATGGGAATAATACTTGCAGCCAAAAAGTGGTGTGATAGGAGTAGGTTCAAATGTTAAGCCACGAAAAACAACATCTTACCTTCAATCAACAGCATGATAGCTATGCCTGGATGTCCCAACGCGCTTGGGTAGAAATAGACTTAGCGGCGCTATCGTACAACGTGCGTCAACTCATAAAGTTACTGTCACCAAGTACTCAACTGATGGCAGTGGTGAAAGCAGATGCTTACGGACATGGGGCAATAGTCGTTGCCCAAACAGCATTAGAATCAGGAGCAAGTTGGTTGGGAGTTGCCACAGTTCCAGAGGGAATACAGTTAAGAGAAGCGGGTATTGAAGCCCCGATTTTGATTCTAGGTGCAACCCACACCCCAGAACAAATCCAGGCTATTGCACATTGGGAACTTCAACCAACCCTGACAAGCCCGAAACAAGCTCTGGTATTTTCTGATACTCTAGAAGCGCTCGACTATAATTCCCCACTGCCGGTACATATTAAATTAGATACGGGTATGTCCAGGCTAGGAACAAATTGGCAGGAAGCTGGTGATTTTGTGCAGTTAGTGCAGCGCTTACCACATCTGGCTATCAAGAGCGTTTATTCCCATTTAGCAACAGCAGATAGCCCCGATCCTGCAGTGATGAAACAACAGCAACAACGGTTTGAGCAAGCGATCGCTAAAATTAGAGCATTGGGAATAGAACCTCCTTGTTTGCACCTGGCCAATTCAGCTGCCACCCTGGCTGAAAAATCATTGCACTATGATATGGTACGTGCCGGTTTAGTTATCTACGGTCTTTACCCAGCTGCTCATTTAAACTCAAGCATTGACCTGAAGCCAGTTATGCAAGTAAAAGCGCGAGTAACGCAAGTAAAAACTATTGCTCCTGGAACTGGTGTCAGTTACGGTCATCACTTTATAGCACCGCAAGAAATCCGGTTGGCGGTAGTGGGGATTGGTTATGCAGATGGGATACCTCGCAATCTTTCCAACAAAATGCAAGTGTTAATTCGAGGTCAACGAGTGCCACAAATTGGCGCAATTACTATGGATCAACTCATGTTGGATGTGAGTGCAATACCAGATGTACAGGAGGGAGAAGTCGTGATTTTACTGGGTAAAGACGGGGAAGAACAAATTTCTGCTGAAGATTGGGCAAATGAGTTAAATACAATCTCTTGGGAAATTCTCTGTAGCTTCAAACACCGCTTGCCTCGTGTAGCATTGGGCAATGATTAATTGTAGAAACGCTTCAAACAGGGCGTCTGGGATTTAGCGATGGCGCGTCTAGATTTAAAATTATCTATTGCCACAGACAATTTGTTGTGATACTATAAGTATCTGATGCGGATGTGGCGGAATTGGCAGACGCGCTAGATTTAGGTTCTAGTTTTCCAAAGCTGCTTTCAAGCCAGTAAAGGAAAGATCGTTTGTGCTGACGTAGCAATCTGCTTTACCACGAAACACTCTCACTCCCGCACCTGTAGAAAGACGGGGTGTAATACTGGTGATGGTGTCTTCTTCTGCAAGACAGCTAATATAATTGACCCGTTCTAAGAAAAATTCAATAAAGTCCGCACCAGCTGCGCGTCCCAGCCCTAGTAAGGTAGATAGGGGAGCTTCCCAGGTTTCATCGAATCGCTCTGGGGTGAAGGAGTAGTTTAGGGTAGGCAGTTGATTGGAGACAAGTGGAGTAATTGTAAGCATTAGTATTCTTGGTAAGCTGGGGTGATTCGGAGTTTTACAACGGCTCTGACTCGGACAAGAAACAATGAGCCCAACGTGACTGTGTATAACTTATAATTAATACCCAACCAGGGTCTTAGCACTAAAAAAGAAACTGATTTTGTATTAACTCCTTTTAGGCATTGCAATTAGTCTAACAAATACGTAGAAGTCGCTGTTGGAATGAAAGCGGTGTTGATTTCCACCCTTGGTCAAGAGTTCGTGCAGTACTTTGGCTGAAACGCTTCTAATGTAGGGTGGGCACTGCCCACCTGCAACCTCTGCTGCTTTGTCTTGGCTGCAATTTATCACATAGATATCTTCGGAATTGATTGTGTTTTATCTACAACCGTTGTAAAGACGCGCCATGGCTCGTCTCTACATTGTTTTTCGGGGATACCTAATGTAGGGTGGGCACTGCCCACCTGCACCCTCTGCTACAATTTCTCAATATAAATCATAAAAAATGTCATCTACGATACTCATCACCGCAGTCACCAATTAACTTGTATAAATCCCGTGACTTGCCAGACACAGCATCTATCCGATCCAAATCTTCAGCATCAAGAGTAAAGTTGAATACTTTGGCATTGTCCTCTAGATGTTCGGCTATACTGAGCCTTGCACCAACAATGACCCCTGCTACAGTTGGCTTGTCTAAAATGTAACGTACTGCTACGTTGGGAATACTAACGTTATGTTTATCAGCTATTTGTTTTAGGGTAGAAAGTAATTCTTGAAATAGCTGCCAACCACCCCAAGAATCTATCATATTTTTATACTTTCTTAAACTAACAGTGGTCAGTTCAAACCCTTTTGGTTCTGGAGCACCCAAGTATTTTTCTGATAAAAATCCACCACAAAGTGTACCGTAAGTCAACAGTTGTATATTATGCTTTTGGCAAAATTGAACCATATTCACTTCAGGGCGGCGATCGACAAGAGAAAACTGCACTTGATTGGAAACTATTTTGATACCTGCTTCCGCAATAATTTGCAGGTGTTCTGTATCAAAGTTAGTTAAGGCTAAATGCTTGATTTTCCCCTCTTGTTGCAGTTCTGCCATATATTTGAGGGCATCTAAATAATTCTTGTCTCGGTACTCCCACCAGTGAAATTGCATTAAATCCAGGCATTCTACTCCCATTCGTCTCAGGGATATATTAATATTTTCTTCAACCAATGCTTTTGTCATTTTGGTAGGACGTGGTACCCACTTTGTAAAAGCTTGAATATTAGCTAAAGCCTCTTTACCACGGGTCGCTATAAGTTGACGGCGGAACTCACCAATAAAGTCTTCTGCTGGACCATAATGATCTGCTAAGTCCCATGTGGTATAGCCTGCATCCACATACTTGAACATGGCTTCGATCGCTGCAGTTGGGTTAATGCGTCCGTGTGCGCCGGAAACCTGCCACATTCCGTTTAGCACGCGACAAATGTTTAGATCGTTCGTGAATTGTAGACGACTTGATATGGGTAGATTCATAGAATTAGTCATTAGTCATTGGTCATTTGTACTAGTTATGAACTATCGGCGCTTAGTCACCTTCTGAATCTCTAATTACCGCCAGCCTTTTTCAGCTTGCTCTAAAACATAAGCGGAGACGTCTTGTATTTCTTGCTCGGTTAAGCGGTCTTTGTAGGCTGACATATTGTTTTTGCCATTGGTAACGATCGCGGAAATTGCCTCTACAGAGTCCATACCATATTTTCTGAGTGCTTTCAGTTTCAAGTTTTTGCCCCGTCTGACGATATTACTACCGTTAATATGACAGCCAGCACAATTAACGCTAAAGATTTTTGCCCCATTAGCTGTATCTGCAGCTAAGGCAGTAGGTATGAAAAGTAAGTTGAAGACAATCAATGTTACCAAAATAAAGTTGATTAGCTTTTTCATGCCCACATTGTATAAGTTCGTTTGCCCCTTCAGTAAATATAGCAAGTTTAGCTTTCCAAACTTTACTTCTCCTTCAGCCAAAACATTTCCCCACTCATACAATTGCATTAACGTCAAGGTGCAAAATTTTGAATGGACTTGGGAAAATGCTAAAATTTTTGTAAAATTAATAGTTACAGGCTATTTTTTAAATAAATTTAAATTGCCAAATGTATTGTGTAGGTTGGGTTTCATTCCTCAAGATTGCCCAGACAAGACAAGCAATTGCCCGCAGCAATATGGATTAAATGTTGGGTTTCGTTCCTCAAACGCCACTTGCTTCAATGGGGGGAACCCCAGAACATAGTGGCTCCCAACCTACGGTTTCTATGTCAATATTGGGTGTATGGATTATTCTAATATTTTTATTAAACAATTAAAATTAAGATGGGAAAGTTTGTTACAACAGTTTGATGCAAGCAATCAAATTGGAGATGATATATTTATAGGAATAGTTCAAGCTTATTCTAATCCCAATCGATACTATCATAATTTAAACCATATTGAGCAAGTTTTAGATAAGATTACAGAATGCAGTTATATAGATTGCGATCTATCAACGGTTAAACTGGCTGCTTGGTTCCATGATGTTATTTATGACACTAAATCTCGGAACAATGAAGAGAACAGCGCTGAATATGCGGTATTGGCTCTAAGTAAACTAAAAATAGCGATCGCATCAATAACCAAAGTCAAAAGCCTGATTTTGAAAACTAAAACCCATCAACCCTTCCTAGATGATATAGAAAGTCAAATTTTAATAGATGCAGATTTATCAATATTAGGAGCATCCGAATTCAAATATATGAGTTATGCTCAAAGCATTCGCAGAGAATATTCTTGGGTTCCGGATAGAGAATATCGTCAAGAAAGAAAAAAAGTTTTACAGAGTTTTTTGCAAAAAGAAAAGATATATTCGACGGAACATATGTTTTTAACACTAGAAGAAGCAGCAAGGAAGAATATCAAAGCAGAAATATTAGCATTGTCGTAGTACCAATTTTATTTCTGAACGATCGTAAATTAGATGACTCGCAAGCGTTTATTGTTGATGGTCGCTGCACTTTTGTTAATTGCCTTGTCCTGGTGGGGTGTAGCAGCAGCACGGGCTGGGTTAGTTGTGCGTAGTCTTGAACGTGAGGGAGTGCCCATGTTGTATGTGACACCGCGTAACGCAGAAAAGATACCCGGTGTCCTCATAGCACATGGTTATGCAGGTTCCAAGCAATTGATGTTGGGTTATGCCCACGTTTTCGCACAAGCAGGTTATGCTGTCATGCTATGGGATTTTAACAGTCATGGAGCTAACGCCCAACCACTAGAACAGGGTTCACTTCAGGAAAATCTGAATGTTGCTTATGAAACCCTGACAGAACAACCAGAAGTAGATGCATCACGCATAGCATTGCTCGGTCATTCTATGGGAAGTGGTGCGGTGATGTCAGCAGGAATCCGGGATATCAATCGCTTTGCCGCTACTATTGCTGTTTCGCCCACAGGGGCAAATGTCACACCTTTTGCACCCCGGAATTTGCAACTGCAAGCAGGAAGTTGGGAAGGTCGTTTTGTTGCCAATGCACACCGATTGCTAAAAGCAGCTGGAGGAGAAAATCAAAATTTGGCTGGGGGAAAGGGACGTTCTTTTGTCATCGTTCCCAATGCCGAACATATTACTATATTGTTTCGCAATCCCAGTCACCAAGCCGCTAAAGACTGGCTTGATTCTACCTTTGGAGTGCAAAGCAGCAGTAACTATGTTGACCGCCGAATGATTTGGTATGGTTTGCACTTACTGGGATGGCTGGCTTTACTGGGTGCTGTTGCTCCTGCTTTGGCTTTGCCTTCCACCATATCCAAACTCACGGTCAATCAGTTAAAAAGCTGGGGTGGTTTACTTGCAGCCCCCTTTGTGGCGGGTGGTGTACTGACGTTATTGAGTCGCAGTGGCGATATTGGCAGTTTGGGCGGCTTGCTGGTAGGTGGTGCGGTGAGCATTTGGTTTGGTGTGGCGGGCTTGGTTTGGCTGCTTGTTATGTTTCGGATGCCACGTCCTACATTGCAAGCCCTGGGGTTGGGAGTGGGAGTGTTTATAGTATTGTGGATTGCTTTTGGTGCGATCGCGCAGGTAGTCTGGCTGCAGTGGTGGCTAATTCCAGCACGTTTGAAATTATTTCCCCTTCTATCACTGGTTTGTCTTCCTTGGTTTTTAGCATCAGGAGTCGCACAACAAAGCAGTGGAATTGGAAAGCGACTTTTGTGGTGGATGGGGCAAAGTGTGGTTTTGGTAGGAGGGTTTATTTTAGTTCTTTACGTATTACCCGAACTTGGCTTTATTTATCTTTTGCTGCCATTGTTTCCCCTAGTTATGGCTATTTTCTCATTTACTGCCAATTTGTTTAAAGAAAGTTGGAGTTATGCCATTAGCAGTACGCTCTTGTTTGGCTGGATGTTAGCAGCTGCTTTTCCTTTGGCTGGTTAGGTTTTTTCTACCTAAAGGATGTACACAACTTAGAAAATACTGCGTCACAATATCAATGTAGGATTATGAGCTTATAAATTTTGGTGTTGTATAGCTGAAAAATGTGATTTTGTAGAGGCTTCTTTATCCACTCTATTGATATGAAATCATGCAGCAATTATACAACACCTACATTTATCCAAATAAGTTGTTAAATCGCAAATTGGTAGTAGAAAATGCCTAATAATATCAAAGAGCAAATCAAAGCCGACCTTCAACAAGCAAAACAAACCGGGCAGCTAAGAACCGAACGCGTTCGGGAAATTGTGAAATCCGCTGTTTCCCAAGTAGCTGCTGAATTCAAAGAAGGTTCGGGCGAACTGCGTACTCTTGTCAAAGACGCAATTTCCACAGTCATTGAAAACTTGCAGGATAGAGGTAACGAACTCAAGGAAGATGTGACCGCTTCTATTGAAGGAGCGTTAGAAGCTGTGAATAGCAAAAGACATGAAGCTATTGTACAAACTCAGGCAGAAGTTAAGCAGCTTCAGGCAAAATTGGATGAACAAGAAAATAAGGTGCAACAGGAAGTTGAAGGTATCCTAGCAGAAATTCAAGACACGAGCAAAGAGAAATCTACTCATATAAAAAGTGCCCTTGACTCGGCTATCCATGGTATTAGAGATAGTGAGGAATTTACATTGCTACAAAAACGCTATGCTCAACTACAAGCACAACTCGCTATTGTACGAGCTAATTTAGCTGCCCGTTATGGTGGACGTTCTGAGGAAGTTCAAGGGTATCTAGACGAAGCTAAGAATTGGTTCAACAAAGCTCGTCCACAGGCAGAGGTTATGGTTACCCAGGTGCAGGAAAAGCACGCTCAAGTTGACCAAAAACTTGGTGAAGCAGGTACCGCATTAGCTAAAAAAGAGCGGCAAATCAGACAGATATTGAGGGACTTATTGCACACAGCAGCTGACAGATTTAAAGATAAAGAACCTGTAAAAGATAAAGAGCCTATTAATAAATAGAGCGTCATTATAATGATTGTAGGGTGGGCAATGCCCACCTTTTTTTATTAAAGTATGAAGTATCAAGGATGAAGGATGAACGTAGGTTGAGTCACGAAACCCAACAAATCACCAATTAATTGTGAACCTTATACAAATGACCAAGGACAAATGACCAATGACGCCAGATTTAAAGGCAACGGTCTATGAAGCTCGAAGCCCATCACTTACCGCGCTTTTCGGTAGTGTGGGTAGTTCACCACTCACTACTGTGAAGGTATACTCTATTCATAGAATGTGGCGGAATAATTTCTTGTTCCTCCATAACAGCTTTCACCGCATCGGATGCAGCAAGAGCTTTAACTCCTGCCACAGATATTTCAATAGCAATTGAGCCCAAGGCATCAGGGCTCTCTGCCAGTTGTTTGCCGCCAAAGTCCTGTAAGATTTTTCTGATGTAACCTAAGGACTTGTTTGCCGAGTTGCGTATGCCCTCTATAGTAGCTTTTCGCTCAGCTCGGGATAAACGGCAGTTTACAGGTTCGTCAAAATTCTCGAGCTTAAGAAGCACGATAACGCTGACTTTCTGTTGGGGTGCTAGGTTACTGAGCCGACAAGCAAACTCGGAACTTATCTTGTTTTTCTTGATAGTAGTGTTGTTTGTTGTGTACATGATGCACTTCCCGAAGACGCTCAACTAAGAGCCTTCAATGCTTCAACCGGCTGAACCACACCCCATCCCCAGCGATTGTCGGGACGACGGTTGTTACCACCTGGATGTAGAGCTGTCTCCTTTATTGCTTGCATTATATCTGTTACAGGTGCTGTTGGCTTAGCTGCCATCAATAGTGCTGCAACACCTGCTACATGAGGAGTTGCCATAGAAGTGCCATCCATATAGTTATACTCGTAGGTTCCGTTTGGTGTTTTCGTCGGCGGTATACAAGAGTATACTTGAGCCCCAGGGGCGACAACGTCTGGCTTTGTTACCAAACCGTTTGACTCGTCTCCAGGAAACACAAGGCTTGCTCCGCTACTAAAGAAAGCGACATCAACCCTGCTGTCTGGCAGTTTTTCTATTGCACCCACACTGAAGGCATTGTAAGCATTTCCAGGCGAGCTCGTATTACCGTGGTTTTCGTTGCCGATCGCTACTACTGGTAAAATACCATACTGTTTCACGAGGATGTCAAGTACCTCAGCGAAGAGTGGTTCGTAATAACTTAGACCCAAAGACATATTTATAATATCCGCGCCTTTTTCAATTGCCCAAGAAATGCCTTCCAACAAAGTTCGCAAGGTTGTATCTCCAATCAATACCCCAGCCACTAGCAAATTCACTTGTGGTGCAACACCGATAGATAGACCTTTTGAGGTTTGACCTCCAGCGATTGTTCCACAAACATGAGTACCATGCTGTCCGCAATCAAAAGCAAGAGACGCCTCAATTCGTCTTCCCAGGGGATCGATGACGACAAATTCCTTCACTCGTTTCTGGAGTGCTGGATGAGCAGCATATACCCCCGTGTCTAAAACAGCGACGTTAATGTTTTCACCTGTGGTTGTCTCCCACATCTTAGGAATTTCTAGTTGTTTGAGTCCCCAGGTAAAGTTCTCTTTATTTTCCTCAGCGAATAATTCAGAATATTCAATTTTGCGAGGCTGGATCAGGTGAATTTTTTGATTTGGTAAAATAGCAACCACATTAGGTTGTTCCACCAAAGCTGCCAAAGTCTTGGGAGTCACCTCCACTGTTGCGACTGGTAATGCACCCGAACCAATGGTAGAAAACTCTAGAGGTTCATCGTGGTAACCTTTATCAAGAGTTGCTTCCTGGTAGTCATCAAAAATTTCAGCGGCGACTAGAATCGTTGCCTCCCGTCGAACTTCAACTAGCCGCTTCTTGAGTTCCCGCAGACGCCCCCGAGGCGGTAAACCTTCTGTTGGGGGTGCTTCGTAAATTACGATCGCATCCCGTTTGTCATCCTCACCCATTTCAGCAAGAAACGGTTCAAAAGCTGGTGAAATTTTGTTGTCTAGAGTCATTGCAATCTACCTCTTACTCAATTAAGTGTTATTAGCTTAGTGGTTGACTATAGTAAAACTGCTGATTTTTAGCTCTGCTTGCGTATTCATTGAGTGCAAACCAATTTTTCCCGTTCGGGCATCCTACTAGGGAGTGAAAACTGTGTTTGTGTTAGTAGAACAATTCCTATGGAATTGATGGGCACCTTGATAGGGGGACGAATTTTCCTTTGTATAGTCCCCTGCTACTTTCAAAAATAGCAAAAATTTAATTTATTATGAATTTTTTATGTACTATTTGACGTTTGGCTGAAAATTGTGCTAATAATTTTTGCCAGCAAGTTTAAATAGAAAATCATTTATTATATGAATATACTCTATCTTACATAAAGCTGTCATACCAATAGAGTTTTAGACTCTTTAAATAATTTTGGGAAAACCACAATCAAAATCTCGCCTATATATATTATGTCGTTGCCAGTCATTACCAATCTTAAGTCTTTCTCAAGATAGATAGCTCTACGAAGGGAAATTCCCTACTTAGAAACTTTAATTTTACCCAGTGAGTTTTAATTTTTATTCTGTCGTCCTACTTAAAATTGCGGCTGCTTCCTGTAAAAGATTGTCTTGTTCTTGTTGAATTTCCTTGAGACGGACAGAAATTTCTGCTAATCTTCGCTGTCGGTCCTCGTGAACGGATTGAGCCATTTCGGGTATTAAAGTTGGTAAGCGATCGCTCTTAGAAGAATTGGACACTTGTTTGACAGCTGAATTACCTATTTTAGCTAATGATAAAAGACTAATTTTTACAAGAAAATGAATTCCCTTCAGTGGAACTTGCACAAGGGACAAACTAGCTGTTTCAATTAACCGACTTATTGCTTTTACAAAACTGCTGATTATAGCAAAAGTTATAAGCAGAACAACTATACTGATGATTGGGTGATGAGCCGCCCAATCCAAAATGTTTACAACCCAAAAAAGCATGGGATGTTGCTCAACCCATTGACCGATAGAAGAAGAAATAGCAGTTTGAACTGTTTGCGACGTTGTATTTTTTATTTTCTCTGCAGATTGTAATGTCTGCTCTAAAGAAACTTTTGCTTGCTCAAAGGTTGTTACCACTGTATCAAACGTCATCTCTGGGAGTCGTTATAAATAAAGTTAACAAGTTTTGGTTGTCATTAGTCATTTGTAAAGGTTTAGGCATTAGGGCGGGTGAGGTTATCTGTGATTACCGAAAAGCGTAGTAGCGGTCACGACCTGACTTTGTCTTCACACACCTACAAAAAATTAATCTTTACTTTACAAATGGTCTTTTATACCATATTGCAATACCTTTATGCCAAGCTTCCAATAAGTTCAATCGTTACGGATGTACCGAGAAGTTACATAAAATCTTTGACTGGTGTATCATGATAGTGTGAAGCTTTTGTAAAAGCTTAGAATGTCTTTGAACAAGCTAGTAGAGCCATACAGATCTCACATAAACTGCATCTACTCCAGAATAGGTATTCTATTAGGCTAGATAGAAATCTATTCTGCTCCCACCTAGGATGTTTACTATAATCGCTCTGAGGTAGGAAGAAAATAAATGTTACTCATTGTTAAAAATAAGACAAGTCAGCTAAAAAGCGACTAAGTAACAGTACGAGTGCCTTCTATCTGCCCATACGAAGCAGGCATGAAACAGGGTGCATCTTCCTTTGCCTACTCGGTAAAGCCTAATTCTCATGGGGGTTCAATTCTTAATATGACGATTAAGATAGCCAAACCATCAAAAAAATTCTTGTCCAAAGCGCAACCCGCTGATGTTGGAATCTGGCTGTTTTTGCTGCTAATAGCTTCTGAGAGCTTCTTTGACGCCGAAGTTCTAACTTAAGGAAGATAATACAACGTTTATTTAATTATTGTCAAGTTTTTCTCAAGACAAAAACTTAAGTAAACTTTTGGCTTTATTCATTTACAACGAAACACATTTTTTATTGGGCGGGTGCCTACCTATTTTAGTTGAAATCCCTTTGTGATAACACGTAATGCAAGCCTCACTTATTATGATTATTCGTTTATTAAGCACGTGCGCTCTTTCTGTCTCTGCATTGGTTATGATGTCTGCTGTCACCAACGCACAGACTACACCAACAACTCCCAATACTCAACCAACAACAACTACCGAAACTCAACCAGCAACGACTACCGAAACTCAACCAGCAACAACTACCGAAACTCAACCAGCAACGACTACCGAAACTCAACCAACAACGACTCCCAACAGCCAACAAGCAACTACACAAAAGATTTGCTCGTACAACACAGTAGAGGGTCTGTTACCTCCACCATCAAGCTCTCAAGGAAACTCTCCACTGTCCTATCTTGCAGAGCAAGGTTTTGTACAAAAGGCTGATGGCTCTTGGCTTTGCTATGCTAGCGATCCCCAAAAACCAGGGCGCTATTACACCCTTTTTAAAGTCCAGCAAGTTAATGGCGCACTCGTAGCAACTTCTTTTCTAGACCGAGGCAGCCTACTTCAAGGACAACGCGATCGCAGCGTCGATTTGTTCATGACGCTTATCCAGAATCATACAAGAGCAAATCCAGACAACCAGCAAAGTATCCAGAGATATTTAACATCCTTCGTTTCCTTGGTTGAAGAAGGTAAGATACAACCTTCACGTCGGGGTTATCTCTTCGACCAACCAAGTCGCGGTCTTGTTTTATATCATCCCGTGACAGGGGGAGATCTTCAAGGTACGGGAATCACGATAAATATCAACTCTCCGCAGAACTTAGCTTCGTCTCCTGCGTCATTAAAGTTTGGGCGTTGAGTTTTTCAATTTACACTACCAAAACTATACCAAGGGTGAATGGAGGTTAAGTTTGTTTAAATCCCGTATTGTCAAAACTGCAATTGCGTTCTCATCATATGCAGCCGCAGTACTAACTGCTCCTCAGCAAGCATTAGCGCAGCTGAATGTCGGGCGTTATGGCATCCAGCCAGGATTAGAGTCAAATTATCTTCAATACCAATTGTCTGGGCGGGATTTGAGTCAAATGAGAGTCATTCCTGCTTGTAATGTTGGTTTTGGTGCGGGGTGCAATAAGGCTGCAACAGTACTTCAACAAATACTAGAATCCAACAACGGACCAAGCTATCAAGAATTGTTAATCCGGGCAGCTGGAGGGGAAGCTAACTTCCGCAATTTTGCCTCCTTCTACGGCAACAATCCCAATCTCTCATTGGTTCCCTATGCCTCATTTTGGGCAAATGACGACCCCTACATTCTGGATGGATACAAATACACTCTGGGACAGACGGTAACTCGCACTCCAGTACAAGGTTTGGGTCAAGTCACCAAAAACTTCTACTGGTCACCAGAAAGAAGTAGTAACTCCGAAAGCCTCCGAGATGGATTGTTGGATTTGAAATACTCTTACGGACGTTTGCTTTTAGAAGAAGTTGCCAAAATTCCCAATGCCCAACAACAAATCCAGTCTTTAGACTTACCACCAGAAGTCAGACAGTTTTATGCAAATCAGACCTCTCAAGGATTGCGTGCATTGGACAATGGCAACCAAACACAGCTCCAACAAAACATTCTTGAAGTACTCTCACGACCATTTACTCCAGAGAGTGCAGCCTTTGGGCGTCCTCCTCTTGGTATTCCTGAAGAGTATGGTTCCTTAACTGGGATCGCTTTACCAGGAGATGTTCTCACAGCTGCTGTACCAGCAGAATTGCCAGTCGGAGAAGCCGCTAGCTTGCTTCCTCCTTATTTAGTTGAAGGAAATGTTGTAGCACAGGCACCACAAGGTGGACGTGGCGGTGGCTTTCCTTTCTGGATTCTTGGTGGTATTCCCTTAGTGGCTCTACCTTTTCTATTTGGCGGTGGTGGGGATGATGATGATTCCTCAGATACAGTAGCTGCAGCACCACCAGATGTTATTCCTCCTGTAGGCGAACAACCACCAGGCGTGACTCCCCCTGGCGAACAACCACCAGGTGTAACTCCTCCCGGCGTGACTCCCCCTGGCGAACAACCACCAGGTGTAACTCCTCCCGGCGTGACTCCCCCTGGCGAACAACCACCAGGGACCAATGACTAATGACCAATGACTAATGACTAATGACTGATGAGTCTCGCTTATCCACGCCGTCAACGGCAGCTCGAAAGCTTAGTAAGAAAATTAGGTCTGTCAATAGCAGCCCCTATAAAGTGGCAATTGCTGGACTTAGCACTGACTCATCCCACTGTCTCTGAGTCAGCTAATTATGAACAACTGGAGTTTGTTGGCGATGCCGTTGTGCGATTGGTGGCGGCTGTTGTGTTGTGGGAAAATTATCCAGATTGTTCGGTAGGGGATTTCGCTGCAATTCGTTCGGTTTTGGTGAGCGATCGCATTCTCGCCCAATTGGCAAGAGAATATGGTTTAGAACTCTACCTGCTTGTTGCTGGAAGTGCTACAGCTGATAAAGTTGGTCAAGAGTCCCGGCTGGCAGATGCTTTTGAAGCAGTTTTAGGAGCACTTTACCTCAGTACTCACAGTCTTGAACTTATCCGCCCCTGGCTAGATCCTCACTTTAAACAACTCACTGGGGAAATTCGTCTCGATCCAGCTAGACTTAACTACAAAGCTGCTCTACAAGAGTGGACTCAAGCACAGTATAAAGTTTTACCAGAATATCGAGTTGTAGAAACAAGTCAACCACAGCACATCCAAGAGCGTTTCCTTGCAGAAGTCTGGCTACACGGGCAAAAATTGGGAGACGGGAAAGGACGTTCTATCAAAGCGGCAGAACAAGCTGCTGCAAAAGTTGCTTTTCTCTCACTTAATACTCAAGAACATGATTAAACTTGCTGTAGTCGGCGTTGGTCGTTGGGGCGTACATTTGCTACGGAACTTTATAGAACATCCACAAGCTGAGATAACAGCAGTGGTAGACCCAAGCCCAGAACGGCTCACAGCAGTGAAACAGCAGTATAACTTAGATGACAAGGTATTACTGACAACTGAGTGGCAAGCAATACAGCAAGTTGCAGGTTTAGAAGCAGTTGTCATTGCGACACCAGCCAGCACTCATTACCCCCTCATTGCCGATGCTTTGAATTGGGGTTACCACGTTTTAGCAGAAAAACCTTTAACTCTGAATCCAGCAGAATGCCAGGAACTTTGCCAACTTGCAGAACAACAGAAACGACAACTGATGGTTGACCATACCTACTTATTTCATCCCGCAGTTGAACGGGGGAAAGCAGTAGTTCAAGCAGGTGAATTGGGTGATTTACGTTATGGATATGCTACCCGTACCCATCATGGACCAGTCCGTCAAGATGTTGATGCTTTGTGGGACTTAGCTATTCACGACATTGCCATCTTTAATACTTGGCTGAATCAATTACCTGTAAAAGTGCAAGCAACAGGTACAGTCTGGCTTCAAGAGAACATAGGGAAGAAGGGACATGGAGATGCTAGCCATCGAGAACTCTCCGTGTCATCTACACCTCAAAAGGGATTAGCAGACCTTGTGTGGGTAACACTCACATATGCAAATAACTTTCAAGCTTATATTCACTTGTCCTGGCTCAATCCCGATAAGCAACGAAGGCTTGGAGTTGTCGGCAGTCTTGGCAGTCTTATCTTTGATGAAATGTCACCTGCATCTCCTTTAACCTTACTACACGGTGAATTTGAACAAAAAGGCAACCGATTTATTCCAGTTAATCAAAGACAACAAGTGCTGGAAATAAAAACAGCAGAACCATTAAAGCAGGTATGCAATAGCTTTATTCATTGCATTTTAGATAATACTCCCTCAGATATTTCTTCTGGTTGGGTAGGCGCAGAATTAGTGCAAATTCTTACTGCCTTGACAGAATCTCTCAACCAAGATGGTAAACCCGTTTTGATTAATGAAAATATGGGAATTGTTCGTAATTAATGAAAATATGAGGATTGTTCGTAGGTTGGGGAGCCACTGCGTTGTGGGGGTTCCCCCCATTGAAGCAAGTGGCGTTTGAGGAACGAAACCCAACACAAACCCCCTCTATTAAGGATTTGGAGCAACTCCAACAAGAACATCCAGAATGGCAAATGGAACTGGTAGACGGGAACATCATTGTTATAAGTCCATCAGATTATGAGTCAGATGAAATTAGCTTTCGAGGATAAGAAGTTTTTTGTGTGGGTTACTTCCCCTGACTGTGCTGTTGCAGTTGCTTGTTCACTCCCTGAAGAAACACCAACATTTTCTGATTCCTTGTCCTCGCCAGAATCATTCAATACAGCGGTATCAATTAAAGGCAAAATAATAGTAATTGTGGTGCCTAAATTGTTACCCTGACTTTCAAGAGTAATAGTGCCACCCATCAGCTCTATTAAATTGCGTGAAATTGCCAATCCCAGTCCCGTACCACCAAACTTACGGGCACTAGCGTCATCAACCATAACAAATGGACGAAAGAGTTTTTGCTGTTGTGCGGGGTCGATCCCTATACCTGTATCTTTAACCTTGACAATGACTATAGATTGACCATCATTTTCCTGAATTTCTATAGTAATTGTAATGCTTCCTTCTTCAGTAAATTTAGTTGCATTACCAATAATATTGATAAGTACCTGTTTTAGCTTTGCCGAATCTGCATTAACTGGAATAGGTTCGTCTAACGACGGAATATTCAATTGCAAACCTTTTTTCTGAACGTTAACAGATTGTATGTTGATAACGTCTTTCAATACTTGTCTGAGATCGATAGGTTCTAGGACTACTGATAGCTTGCCTGCTTCTATTTTAGAAATATCAAGTATATCGTTAATAATACCTAACAAATGAATTGCTGTATCATCAGCACGCTTAAGAAATTCTAGTTCTTCTTCCCGGTCATCACACATCCCTTCTCTAACCAAACGAACACAATTAATAATAACGTTGAGTGGATTTCTGAGTTCGTGGGAAGTTGTAGCTAGAAATTGGGTTTTAACTTGGTTGGCATCTTTTGCTTCTTTCCATGCTATGTCCAGTTCCTCTGCCCAAGCCTTCAGTCGTTCCAACATTTGATGGAGTGCTTGCGCCAATTGGTTAAATTCCCGGATTTGGAAGTTATCAGGAACTGGTTCTGTGGATTGGTTGAGATGAAGATTTAAAGCATAATCTCGCAATTTTTCTACAGGACGTGCCAAATAACGAGCCACATACAGTGAAGCCAAGACACTTGCGCCTATCAAACCAAATGTCAAAATAACTAGAATTATTTTTATTTCTTGAAGACCATAAAGAGCATCATCTAAGCTAGTAACTGATATAACAATCCATTTTTTATTCCGTCCTTTTGTGACAGGGCTGGGAATAGCAGTATAGCCTGCTAATAACTCTTCCCCTTGTTTTTCAAAAAATAGGTGTAAAAAATCCTGCCCTCCGGCTAGAGCATTTTTAACAATACTTTGCAGTCTTGAAGCATCGGCATGCTGTTCTATATTGGTTCCTACGCGGGATGCGATTGGATGTGCCATAATTGTGCCATCATCAGCAATTATGACTGTAGAACCTGTCAGCAATCCCAGCTTACTTTTCATTTTTGGCTGCATTATGACTGATTTAAGACTCAAGACATAACGCATATTCCCTTCGTTATCGTAAACTGGAGCAGATAACATTAACTGCAGATTATTCCGTATATCTCTCTTACCACTTGTTCCGATCTTTGCTGGCAATATTGCTTCAACATTCAAGCCTTCACTAGAAAAAGGAAATTTTAACTCACCAATTTTTTGCGTGCCACAGGTACTAGCAATAATCTCATTATTTTCTGGTTCCGTTAGTTGAATGCACTCTATTTGTTTTGGCAGTAGTCGCACCATTTGGCTGAGAAATCGTTGTACTTCTTGAGGTGAACCCGATTTCACAATTGTTGTTTGACTGGCATTTATTAAGTTGGTTTTTAAAGCTGCACTTGCTTCTACAAGCTTTTCTCCTTTAATGATGGCACTTTCTGTTAAATTTTGCCTAGCTGTTTCCAACAGACTAGAGCGTGCCTTTTTATAAGCTACAATCTCCCCTATCAATAGAACTGGAACTGACAGTAGCAAAATTTTCGACACTAAAATTCTACGAAAGGATGATTGACGGGGTTTAGCCATTGGCAGTCTCTCTTAATTATGTGCCAATCACAGCAGCAACTGTGCTTGAGTCGCTATTGTTCTTGAGTTACAAAATTCCCTATCTTACAACCATATTAAAAATATAAAATAGTTTAATAACAAAAAGAAGCCCTGTATACAAACCCTCATAAAAACATTTGTTGAGGCAACTGTTGTTACACACAAATCATCATGATGAAATCTGGAGATAGAAAGTTTCCAGCATCATATTGAGTAGTGACAACGGTTCTTAGAGGAAACAGAAAAACGCTCAATTCAAATTCATGATGCAATACCGTCCTCATACCACAGTAATTTTAGCAATGAGTGCAGATGGCAAGATTTCAGATGTTAAGCGATCGCCTGCCCGGTTTGGCTCACAAATTGATAAAGCCCATCTAGAAGAACAAATTGCTTTGGCTGATGCTGTTTTATTCGGTGCTGGAACTCTCCGTGCTTACGGTACAACGCTGACCGTATCGCATCCACAACTGCTGCAACAACGAACTCACGCGGGCAAACCTCCCCAGCCGATACATATAGTAACTACAGATTCTGGGAACCTAAATCCGGAAATCCGCTTTTTTCAGCAGAAAATTAGCCGTTGGTTACTAACTACAGGAGCAGGGGCTCTTTTTTGGCAAGAACGTCCAGATTTTGAGCAAATTTTAGTTTTTGAAAAAACCACAGGAGGAATTGACATAAAAGCTAGTTTAGAACAATTGACAACATTAGGCATAAAACGTTTGGCAGTTCTAGGTGGTGGTAATTTGGTCTCCTCCATGCTGAAATCAAATTTAATCGATGAAATTTGGCTAACTATTTGTCCGTTGATTATAGGTGGTGCTGCTGCACCTACACCAGTAGACGGGGATGGATTTTTACCAGAATTGGCTCTTGGACTGGAATTACTGGAAGTTCGCACCATAAAACAGGAAGTTTTTTTGCACTATCGTCTCAAAACATCAGAGCAAAAGTAAAAGACACAAGGATCGGAACTGCATCCGAATCCAGCACCCTATAGTAACAAATCCCCACTTTAGGCAGCAAAGTGGCAAAGTGTTAAAATCTAACAAAACCCGGACTCAAATACAAGTGAAAACATAGAAACCAGATCTTCCGATGCTGAACCCACAGACTTTTTTTATACCAACAAAAATCAATTTTAGCAATGAACTGGCTAGCCCATTTATTTTTGTCAGAAAATAACGTAGAAAGCCGTTTGGGGAATCTCCTTGCCGATGTAGTCAAGGGTTCATCTCGCCAAGGCTTGAACGTTGGTATACAGCGAGGTATTGAGTGCCACCTAGTCATTGACGCTTTTACGGACTGTCATATCCTTGTCAAACGAAGCAAAGGCAGAATTAGCCAAAGATACAAACGCTTTGCTGGAATACTTGTAGATGTCTTTTATGATTACTTTCTAGCAAAGAATTGGTCTGTGTATACAGATATACCTCTTAAAGAGTTTACAACCCAAATTTATGAATCATTTCAAGCTTACTCAGGACAAATACCCGCAACAGTGAGAGAAATGTTGACCCGGATGGCAGAGGAAGACTGGTTGGGGTCTAACCGCCACCTGACTGGTGTAGAAAGAACCTTGACTCGGATATCTCACAGGTTATCGATGCGACTCTCTAGGTCTTTCTCCCTACACTTAGCTGTCAGTGAATTAACAACCAACGAGGGTGAATTGGAAAATGACTTTCTAGAATTTTTCCCAGAACTACTAGCTCACGTACAAAACTGGTATTAGCTATAAAGAACGATAGATTAGTTCAAGGAAAGCAAAGCTATTTTGAGATTTCTTTTCTTTTGGAAACCCCCGATGGTCGAACAATTAAAGCCTCGCGATTCAGTTGCTTGGATTAACAAAATTGCTGAAGTCCCGCAAGATGCGTGGGATGCTTTAGCTTTGCCCCCAGTAAGCAATACCGCCGCTTTCCATGCCAATGTTAGTAGGTGTCTCTAAGCTAGCAACTCCATAGAAAGCTTGTTGAATGAACCAAAATCCCAAAAAGAAGAATGCTGGGACACGAAATGTTGGGAAGAAAAATCCTAGAGGTATTATGCCGAGAATTTCTGCTTGGGGAAACCGAAGAATATATGCTCCCATAACACCAGCGATCGCACCACTCGCCCCCAAAGATGGAATAGCAGAATTTTGTGCAAAGTACCACTGGCTCAAGGATGCTAAAATACCGCAGGTCAAATAGAAAAATAAATATTTGACGTGACCTAACTTGTCTTCGACGTTGTTGCCAAAAATCCATAAAAACAGCATATTGCCGCCCAGGTGCAGCAAACCACCGTGGAGAAATTGGGAACTAATCAAAGTTGCCCACTCTGGTACTGGCTGGTTAACTGGAATACCCGCAAAGCTAGCTGTGAGTTCTCGCGGTACGACAGCAGCTAGGTGTAAAAATCCATCTAATTCTTCAGCAGGCAGACTTGCTTCAAAAAGAAAAGCTATGACGTTGACGGCAATCAGCCCGTATGTAACGTAAGGCGCGATCGCCGTAGGATTATTATCTCTGATTGGAACCACAGATGTTTTTGCCCTATTTGTGAAAAAACCTGCCTCAGAATATCTGATTTTTCCAGAAGTTTCTTCTAACCTGTGACCGAACTCGGAGTTAGAAATCGAGGAGCGGGCAAACAGATAGCGCCCTGGCTCCTTAATAAACTTTCATCGCCCGCTGCATTTCGCGCTGGTCTTGGCGTTTCTTGATATCTTCACGTTTATCGTGAATTTTTTTGCCTTTTGCCAGGGCAATACTCACTTTTACCCAGCCGCGCTTAAGGTACATCTTTAGGGGGACTAATGTCAAACCTTGCTGTTCCACCTTACCAATCAGCTTGCGAATTTCATCTCTATGCAATAGCAGCTTGCGCGTGCGACGCGGTTCGTGGTTAAAATACTGTCCACTTGCGGTGTAGGGAGAAATATGCACGTTAATCAGCCATGCCTCTCCTTCACGAAGTAAGGCATAGCCATCTTGAAGATTTACCTTACCCGCACGAATTGACTTCACCTCGGTTCCCGTCAGCTGGATTCCAGCTTCGTATGTCTCAAGAATTTCGTATAAATACCGGGCTTGACGATTGTCGCTAACGACTTTGTAACTTTCGCTTTTGTTACTCATCTAGAATTTTACTTACCTATAATGTGTCAGAAAAGAATAGTATAAAAAAACAAGTGAGCCTATACAAAAATGTTAAATTAACATAAAATTTTGTCAGAATATTAGCCTTCTCTTACTAATTTAGCTTTTTTATCCTGTTTTTGCTGCTTTGTATTGTTAATTAATCTTTCTCAATGGCTCATGACTCTCAACATAGTTGTATTTAATTAAAGTTTACATACTATCTCCCTTTGTTGTAGGTTAATTCCGTCGCCAAATCAAAATTTATTAGACAATAATCTTGACCCCAATATTCAGGCTTTTCTAGCCCTTGAGAAGACTTAGACATAAAATGTCCATCATCATAATTACCTGGATCAAATTAAATGGTTTGTTTTTGGTCGCGAATCCTGCGGAATTTTGCAATCTTTAATCCTCAAGGAGGATTTGGTTTCTTGTCTTTACCCTTCCCAAAAAACTTTTCTTGACGCTTGGTTTTAGTCCAAGCTGTATAAGCCTAAAACAATGCATTGTCTGAGGCATGGGCTATTTTTAAATTTTTGCACCACCCTGGAATAATTTCTTCTCCGAGCGTTTTACAAAAACTCCTAAAGGCTGTCTTGCCGTGTGTTTTCTTACCTTCAGAGTTCAAGTATTCAAAGCCTTGATACTTGTTTAAATAAGCTATTGCGTTGTTATATACCTGGCGATAAACGTGTATTCTCAGCATCCATACTTTTTTGGTTTCACCCTTTGGATAAACCCTGTAAGTCAGGGTCTTCTTTAATTTTTTGCTTGTACTTTTTGAGTCCATAGAGTTTGCAACTGAATACATGGATGATGGCAAGAACATCTTCCAACATTTCTCGCTCTGGGCTAAGTATGTTGTTGTTGAGAACCAAAACCTTACACCCGCTTCGCTCTGCAAGCCATGCAATCAGATCGAATCCGAACCGACAAAGTCGGTCTTTGTTGGCAACGACAACCATTCCTATGTCCCCTGACAAAACTCGTTCCAATAAGGCAAGCAAGCCTTTTCTTTTGAAATTGAGTCCCGAACCGATATCTTTAATGACTTCACAACCGGGGTAGTTAGAGATAAGAAACTCAATCTGTCGCTCAAGCTCAGACTTTTGACTATGGCTCGAAACTCTGGCGTAGAGAACGGTTGGCTTATCGCTTGGTCGAATATTGATAATTGAATCGATGTCGTACCTTCTTTGACCTCCTTGGGTACGATATGCTTTGATTTTGCCTTCCTTTTCCCAGCGTTCAAGAGTTTTGGAGCACACTCCCAATCGTTGGGCAGCCACTCTTGGTGGTACATATTTGGACATTTCTATGTCTGTGAACTACATCTCAGTATACAGAAGATGTCGGGTTTATTCACGGAATGTTCTAGTTTTTGTACTTCTAGTATTTACTCTTTTGAAAAAGTTGCGATCGTTTTATATATCTCCAGCGTGAGTAAAAATATATGTTATTTTACTGCCCCGGATTGATTTTGTTTGGGGATGGGCTGGATAAAGTTGTGGTTGAACGCGAAAGGGATAGGGACTTTAATTATGAAAAACAACAAACTTACCACCGCAATCAGCGCCAGCGTCATCGGCTTGAGTCTGGCTGTTATGCCCGCGATACCAGCTTCTGCCCAAACCAATAATACGGATTCCGGAGCTACTACAGGCACCACCACAACTGATACAACAAGTTATCGTGGTAATAACGATTTTGATTGGGGTTGGTTGGGCTTACTCGGACTTTTAGGTTTAGCGGGTTTAGCTGGCAGAGGACGCCGCGAAGAAACCACCCGCTATCGTGACCCCAATGCTGTTGGCAGCACTGGCTATAGAGAATAAGAGCTGTAGTGCTTACCGAAGGTTTGCATCGCAGAGAATTTAACATTTTTTACTAGCAAACAAGTCACTCGAAAGCGAGCCTTAGGAGGATGATTCTAAGGCTTATTTTGGTTATTGTCGTAGATGTGACTGCCTACCAACTACCACATCAGGCGCGAATAGCAGATGTAGGGTGGGCACTGCCCACCAACTATCGCATAGGGAGAAAACAGGCGCAACTTCAAATGTCAACTAACTACATTCGGCGGTCAGTGGTTCGTGGCAATGGTTTGTAGTAGCTAGCAATTAAGCCAACCATCAACCACCAGACAGTATTGACTTCAGGGCGGAACCAGACGGTATCAACCGTATTGTGAGCAAGCGTCCCAGTCAGAGCCGCGATCGCACCAATCACCCAAAAACCATCCACACTATTTAATTCTCGCAATCTACGCAGTTGAAGAAAAGCCGTATTAAAAATCACAACGAGCAGCCATAGGAAACTAGCTAAACCAATGAACCCAGTTTCGACAGCTATTTCTAAGAAAATAGAATAGGCGCTTAAAGCACTATAACGGGGAAGTTGGTAAAGAGGGTATATTTTGTTAAAAGCATTGTGACCGGGTCCGATACCAGTGAGAGGGTAATCCTCGATCATCTTAAAAACAGCAGTCCAAACGTTCTTACGAAAGTTATTACTACTATCATTTCTATCAGCAAAAATACTGAAAAAACGTTCCCGAACAGGTTCAACAAATACAATTGCTAGGAGCAGTGCCCCTGTTAAACTACCTAACAGTATCCACAGCGACCACTTGCGCCAGAAAGGGGGCATACGGGTACTTAACCAGAAGTAGAGTAAACCTAACAGAGTCAGAGTTGAGACCACCAATCCAATCCAGCCACCACGACTGAAGGTCAAAACGAGACAGGCACCATTAACAACAAACATTGTTAGTGCTAAAGCTTTGGTCAACCAACTCCGCCATGCAAAAATGGCAACTGCGCTTAAAGCCACCGCAGGCAGAAGGTACCCAGCTAATAAATTGGGATTCCCCAAATAACTGTAAACCCTTGTCGTTTTAGATAAAGGAGACATTGGGTCAACCCAAGTTGCCAAGGGGGGTGCGCCAAAGAACCATTGCCGCATTCCGTATACGCTCACAATCAGGGATATGTGCAAGTACAGCCCAACTAGCCAAGAGCGAAAACCCTCAGACTTGAGCACTCGGGCGCACAGTGCGAACAGCAGCAAATAGAGTGAGAAATTTCTTAAATCCATTAACGCCGCTTGTTTTACGGGTGATAGCGCTGTAGCTACGACAGCAATTCCCCAATAAAGTAGTATCGGCAGATGAATAGGGGTAACGCTAGAAGCATTCGGTGAAGCTGTTTCATCAGATACAGTCAGTAGTAACCAAAATCCCCCACAAGCTACCAATATCAACCCCAAGAGCTCGTTAGCCACAAAAGGAGCAAGCCCATACACCAAACTGAGTAAGGCAGTTGCTATTGTTTCTCCCCATTGCATGAGGATGCTGCTTTGTCGCCAAGAGCGCAACAGCCCCACAACAGAACGGTGTAGGTAACTGGTGGCAAGATATTCTTTTAATGGTAGGTAAGATAAAGTGAATCGTTGCCAGACTAAATTCATATACGACACTACGACACTGTGAATAGTGAGCACTCCCACACAGACCTTCGACAATCATGATAATCCGTGATTTCAAAAAGTTTATGGTGCCGATTGCAAATTGTAAGTTGCTAGTCGTTAATTGTCTATTATTAGTCGTTTTACGAACCACTAACGACTAACCACTAGCGACTAACTCTATATTTGTCAGCCCAGTTCCCAACAATCTGGACAATTTGCAATCCTGATTCAGGACAGTAACTTTGTACTCTCTGCATAAATGCAAAGTCAACCTAAATCAAATGTCGCTAACAGCTTCCACAGTACCTGAATTCATCAATGGTAAACTTAACACATAGCGGTATCCTGATTCTGATGAACCTTGAATTGAAATCTGTCCACCATGAAGCTCTGCTAAATGACAACTGAGTAGCAGACCTAAGCTTTCACGAGACAGAGTTCCAGATGGTTTAGTTGAATTTACACCAGTGACCATAGAAAGGAGATTGGAATTGGAGCTATTCAAGTCTTGTGGCTGCTCGGTCAGTATCGGTAAATCTTCTACCTCTTCCTCCATATTGGAATGATTATTATTAACATTACTATAAGTAGGAGAACTGGGTGTCAACTCAAGCAGTGGCACTAAATTTTTCAGGCGGAAATAAGGATCTACGTCTGTTATGCCGTCACCAAGCCAAGGATGTGATACCCAGACTGTAATATTAAGGGTATTTTCCTTATAAGAAACATGAATGCGAACAACGCTACCCGTAGCAGAAAGTTGAATGACACTAAAGACAAGATGGTATAGAATCTGTCGTACCTTGTCTTTATCTAAAGGTAAAATGCGACTGCGTCCGGGTTCTATAGACAAACGAATATCTTGCTCGCGTCGGTTAGCTGCTTCCTCTAAAGTATTGATAGCTTGTTGACACAGCATTTCAATGTCAACAGGAGCTAAATTAAGCACTAACGGGTTTTCGTCCATTGTCCCCAGTTCAGAAATCTCATTTACCAAGGAAAGTAAATACCGACCGCTGTGCTGGATAATCTCTAAATACTCTCTCTGTTTAGTTGTTAAAGGACCATAAATTTCCCGTCCCAAAACACTAGCCATACCCAGTACGGATGTCAAAGGAGTACGCAATTCTTGAGTCAATTGTGCTAACAGTTCTAATTTGAGTTGATTGGTGGGAATTGTCTCTTTTTGAAAAGTAGTTGGGCTGATTCGGATTTCACTTGTGCTAATGTCTTTGAAAGACCAAGAAGTAGGGGCACTCATGGAAGTACTGTTGTTTGAGTTTGCTTGCAGCAGTCGGGGGTTGCCAGGATGACAATGATGGGTGGGCATTTTACGGAACAAATGCCGTTTAAATCGGTTTACATCCACGGGTTGGTGCTGGATGAGAACGGCAAAAAAATGTCTAAGTCGGCTGGGAATGGCATCGACCCACTGCTACTAATTGACAAGTACGGTACCGATGCATTGCGTTATACCCTTATTAAGGAAGTCGCAGGTGCAGGTCAAGACATTCGGCTGGATTACAATCGCAAAACAGATGAATCGCCATCGGTGGAAGCAGCCCGCAATTTTGCAAACAAATTGTGGAATGCAGCTCGGTTTGTGATGATGAATTTGGATGGACAAACTCCCCAACAACTGGGTAAACCATTCAGTACGGAACTGAGCGATCGCTGGATTCTCTCCCGCTACAATCAAGTCATCAAACAAACAAATGACTACTTTAGTCAATACGGCTTAGGTGAAGCAGCAAAAGGGCTTTATGAATTTATTTGGGGCGACTTCTGTGACTGGTACATTGAACTAGTAAAATCTCGTTTACAGAAAGACGCTGACCCAGCATCTCGTCGTGTCGCACAACAAACCCTTGCCCATGTTCTAGAGGGGATTCTGAAATTACTTCATCCCTTCATGCCTCACATTACTGAGGAAATTTGGCAGACCCTGACTCAGCAGCCAGCAGATTCCAAACAAAGTTTGTCCTTACAACGTTATCCAGAAATTGAGGCGAATTCAATTGACTCGGCTCTGGAGGAACAGTTTGAATTGCTGTTTGGTACGATTCGCATAATTCGCAACTTGAGGGCGGAAGCAGAGATTAAGCCTGGGGCGAAAGTCACGGTAAATTTACAAAGCGAAAGCGACAAAGAACGGCAAATTCTCAATGCAGGACAGCCTTATATTAAAGATTTGGCTAAGGTTGAGAATTTAACTATTGCCACCGAGCAAAAGAAAGAGACGGTAGCTAGTAGAAAATCTCAGATAAATTGGGGACAAATAGCCGCGATTGTCGGAGTGATTTACTTGTTTAAACTTGGTCTTGCAGTGGCTGATGCTGTAGATGATATCCCCTTAATTGGAACTTTCTTTGAAGTCGTTGGTTTGGGTTATTCAGCGTGGTTTGCTTCCCAAAATTTATTGTTTGCTGAAGCAAGACAAAAATTTTGGGCGCAGTGGTTCCCACCCAATGAAACCCAAAATCAGCCGCAAATCGCAGCCCAAGAGCCACAAGAACCAGAACAAGCGATCGCTGGTGTTGTTGGTACAGTACAAGTGGTTATTCCGCTCAAGGGGGTTGTCGATGTTGATGCACTGCGTGCCAAGTTAGAGAGAAGCCTGAGCAAAGCAGAAAGCGAAGCTCAGTCCTTACGTGGAAGGCTTAGCAACTCCAAGTTTGTAGATAAAGCACCACCAGAAGTGGTACAAGGAGCGCGAGATGCTTTGGCAGAGGCTGAAAAACAAGCAGAGATTTTACGCGATCGACTTCGTGGGTTAGCATAGCAATCAAGTAAATTGCTATGCTAAAACCCAAACAACCGTCATGCTTTATCTAGCTCAGGTGCATAAAAATGACTTTCTAGACCAGCTTCAGTTGCGGTTGTTGGCACGTCAAGAAGCTGAAAGTATGTGGGCGCTCATCCCAGAGGAAGCTTTTATTCTTTTGGGGAAAGGCAACACTTTAACAGAGAAACTACTTGTTTTAGTGGAGCTTTCGCCCACAGGTGATATCGAAAGCTTAGAAGAAGCCACAAATTGGGTGCTGGATTTAGTCCAAACCTATCTTGCCACTGGTATCACTCCGGATTTCTTGCAACAGGAAGCCGAACGGGCAGAACAGTGGCGACAAAACTTAACGTTGCAAAATCAAGACCTCGCCCGTCGTTCTTTAGAGCTGGAAGCCCGTAGAGAGCAAATTCAAGCACTCGAAGAAAGCCTGAAACGGGAGAAAAACGGTGTTAAGGATGAAGGCGCTGGATCTTAGACGTAGAAAATAAAGAATCTGTAGGTTGGGTTGAGGAACGAAACCCAACACAGTTTTCTCAATGCGATCGCAAAAAACAATTTTCCATTTGTTACGTTAAGGAACGAAAACCAACACAGTTTTCTCAATGCGATCGCAAAAAACAATTTTCCATTTGTTACGTTAAGGAACGAAACCCAACACAGTTTTCCTCAATGCGATCGCAAAAAACAATTTTCCATTTGTTACGTTGAGTCACGAAACCCAACACATTTTCCATTGGTTGGATTTTCTTTTAATGCTAAGTGCGATCGCAAGCCACAATTTTAGATTTGTTGGGTTTCGCAATGCAAAGCGCGATCGCAAGCCACAATTTTAGATTTGTTGGGTTTCGCGCTTCGCTCAACCCAACCTACTTTGGTTTATTTAACAGGTGGTAATGCTAACCTAACAGGCTGGTTTACAATACCATCATCATTCCTATCAACTTCTTCCGATACCTCTGATGCTAACAATTGACGAATCAATTTTGCGATTGCTTTTTGAGCCAACTGGTTAGCTATTTGTTGACCCAAACGCTGCACTCCTGGATTAAACAATAATTGAGTAATTTGAGGTACTAGTTTGGCTGGGTCAAAACCACGAGTCTCTTGAAGAATATTCAAGATACGTTTGATGTGCTCCAAAGTTTGTTGTTGTTCGGTTGTGGCAGATGGAGTTTCATGAATTGCTGTTATCCCGACTCTTTCGCGCAGGAGATATGTAAAGTTATGCAAAATATTTCTACTTGCAGCATCAAGACTTTTGACAATTTCATCTACTAGTTTATCGCGGATAAAAGCGCCGCGTTCGGAAGACAAAAAGTCTACACCTTGGTTAAGTACTAAATTCAAGTCATAGTCTTCATTATTACGGGCATTGCGTAATAAATTTTCTAATCGATTCCAACGGAATTTACCGTCTTTAAACAACAAATCTCGCAAAGACGCTCTTAATTCTGGCGCTGGGTCAGTTAAGAAACGTTTAGCAACATAGGGATAAGCTTCACTAAGAACTTTAAAGTTAGGGTCTATGTAAATAGCGATTCCTTCCAAGGTCACTAAAGAGCGAATAATTAAAGCATAGTATGGTGGAACGCGGAAGGGATACTCATACATTAAAGCCGAAAGATCGTCAGTAATACTTTTGATATTAAATTCGGCTACAGTAGCTCCTTGGGCATTGGCAAACACTTTAGCAAAAGCCGGAACAATTGGAGTTAAATCCGTATCCGGTGACAAAAAATCTAACTTGACGTAATCTTGAGTCAAAGCTTCAAAATCGCGGTTGACAACGTGGACGATCGCTTCAAGCAAACCGTAACGCTGAGGTGGTTTAATTTCGCTCATCATCCCAAAGTCAAGATAAGCCAATTTGCCATCTCGGGTAGCTAACAAATTGCCTGGATGGGGATCGGCGTGAAAAAATCCATGTTCGAGTAACTGGCGTAGCGAACATTGCACGCCGACTTCTATCAAATAACGAGCGTCTACACCTATAGCACGAATTTCTTCTGGCTGGGTTAATTTAATACCATTAATCCACTCCATCGTCAAAACACGACGGTTGGTATAGTCCCAATATATTTTGGGAACGTAAACATCTTTAAGGTGACCGTAGAGTTGAAAAAATCGCTCGGCGTTTTCTCCCTCATGAATGTAGTCCATTTCTTCAAAAATTCGACTACCCAGTTCATCAAGAATACCTGCTAAGTCACTCCGCACTCGTTTGATTTTTTTCTGTCCCCATATAGCCAGTTTTCGGAGTATGTATAAGTCAATAGTAATTCGTTGTCTTAGATCGGGACGCTGGACTTTAACAGCAACTTCTTCACCAGTACTCAGCTTACCTTTGTAAACTTGACCCAAGGAAGCTGCTGCAATGGGTTCGCTTGAAAGTTCGGTATAAATTTCTTCTGGAGGAGCACCAAGTTCTTCTTCTATAAATCTGTATGCAATTTCATTGGGAAAAGGTGGTAGCTTATCCTGTAATTGGGTTAACTCTTCCAAATAGACTGGCGGAACTAAATCCGGTCGGGTTGACAAAGCTTGTCCAATTTTAACGTATGCTGGTCCAAGATTGGTTAGCAGTTTTCGCAACCCACTGGCTCGGTTTCGATCGTTCTTGACATCCACTCCTCGTTTGCTATCCCACCATAACCCAAGAGCAAATGCAATAGTTGGTGCTAAAACAGCGATCGCACGACGCAAAACCCGTAGGGGTCTTTGCTGGTAATACGCTGCTATTTCCCTTGCATTGTAGTGTATTGCTTGAGATTCACGTTGCCTTACTAACACCACCCGCTCTCTGTCCTGGGCTGGTAAGCTAACAACTTCTACTGGTGCATTATTTGTAGGTACTTCTTCTTTAAAAGAGTCCTCGTTTGGTTTGGAAGTAGGGGGAACTGTCTTAACAATCATGAGCTTACCACCGCATCAGAGTCTATATGTTAAATATTGTAACAATCTGTTATCTCAGAAGTCAGCGATCGAAAATGGGCGATCGCTTGCCAATCACGAGATTCAGGTCACTGGTCACCGCTTTATTGGTTACTGTTACCTGTAACCTAATAAAAAAGTTTATCGTCAGCACCAATCTATACGAAAGTCAAACTAAACTAGTTTTGGTACACTCAAGGGGTCTTTGTTTAATGGTACTAAGTACTGCCAATAACTGAGAGGTCATCCTCAGTGTCTCTTGAATTGAAAATATCCGGCGTCTGTCCTCACGGAGAATTTAACTAGATGTTGCTCTCTCTGCGAATAGAAAACTTTGCGCTCATTGACCAACTGCAATTGGAATTTGGCGCTGGGCTCAATGTATTGACAGGGGAAACCGGCGCGGGAAAGTCGATTATCCTCGATGCACTTGATGCTGTACTCGGCGGTAAAGTGTCGAGTCGCGTCATTCGCACTGGTACCAGTCGGGCAATAGTAGAAGCTACCTTTAGCTCTAATTCTGCATTAGGGGCTTGGTTGAGCGAACAGGAAATTGATTTGATGGATGAGAACTCCATTATTCTCAGCCGAGAAATTACCGAAACCGACCGTAACATCCGCAGTCGTTCGCGGGTGAATGGAGTGTTGGTCAATCGACAAGTCATGGGAGGTCTGCGCGATCGCTTAGTAGAAATCACCGCCCAAGGTCAAACTGTACAGGTGGGACAATCTGCCCAAATTCGTGATTGGTTGGATGTTTATGGTGGTGATGCTTTAATCCAAAAGCGTCAACTTGTTGCTACTGCTTTTAGTGCCTATCAACAAGCTCGTATAAACTTAGAAAAACGTCGGACATCAGAACGGGAACGTCTACAACAACTGGACGTGTTGACCTATCAAGTCCAGGAATTAAAAGCTGCAAACCTTAGCGAACCTGACGAATTAGATAAACTCTTACAAGAGCGAGAACGCCTCAGCCATGTAGTGGAATTGCAACAGATGAGTTACAAGGTCTATCAGGCTTTGTATCAAAATGATGATGAAGCTCCAGCAGCAGCCGACCTCCTGGGAGACAGTGAAGTCACTTTGAATGACATGGTTGAATACGATAGCCAGTTACAACCACTGTTAGACATGGTCAGGGATGCTCAAGCAACTTTGGCAGAAGTTGCACGCCAAATTAATGCCTACGGGGAAGGATTGGAAGCCGATCCACAACGGTTGGAGGAAGTGGAAGAGCGAATTCGAGAATTAAAACAAGTTTGCCGAAAGTACGGACCCACCCTTGCAGAAGCTATTGCGTTTTACCAAAGTATCCACGAGCAGTTATCCCAGCTCAATGATAGCGAGCAATCCTTAGAAAGCCTCGAACTGCAAGAAAGGGAATGCTTGTCCATACTGACTCATTTGTGTCAGGAGTTAACTCAATTGCGGCGTAGTGCTGCTACTGCTTTAGAAGCAAAACTTGTGAGGGAACTTAAGCCGTTGGCAATGGATAAAGTGAGGTTTCAAATAGACATTGTTCCCATTCCCCCAACGGCAGCAGGAGCAGATAAAATCACCTTTTTGTTTAGTCCCAACCCTTGAAAAAAGAATGCAACACTTGGATAATACCCCTCCCTCACCCTGACTTTTCACGTGATGTGGAAAAATTAGCGCTCGACCTAACCCCCTAACCCCCTTCCCTTGTAGGGAAGGGGGAGAATTCAAAGCCTCTCAAAAGCAGGAGAGAGGAATGGAAGTGAGGTTTTCCAGAACCCGTGAAAAGTAAGCTCCCTCACCCTCCCCTTATCAAGAGGAGGGAACTGGATGTGCAAACATTTTTTGAATGGGTATAAGTAATATTACTGAATCTTTATCAAAGTTTAAAACAATCTTCAATATAAATTATTGTTATTTTGATGCTGAGATCGCATTTAGAGGTGTGTATTTAATACTATTTAGACTAAAATTCAATCAACCACTGTTTTCAATAGCAACGATATATGATACTGGCAATTGCTTTGAGTTTATTATGGCTTGGACTTTTGATTGGATTCGTTATACCAAAAGTCTATGCAGTATCAGTTTGGAAAAAACAAAAAGACAAAAATAGAAATCGTCCAGGATGGTTAGAATCAGCTTCATACATAGTAGATAAATACGAGCCGTAGGTCAAAATAAAAAACGTAAAATGACTTAGTGCTTCTGACCGATTTAGCTAAAATCCTCAAATTTTTCTTTAGGAAGCATCCCTTCTACTCCCGCAACATACCAATTCATAACCAGTTGTTCCCTATCAGCTAATAACTGACCTTTAGGCACTCTCACTACTCCTTGTTGGTTTTTCACCGGACCATCAAAGGGATGCGCGATACCGTTAATAAATTCTTCCCGCTTTGCCATGACTAGTTGCTGGACATCGTGAGGAATGATTGGATTCATAGGAGAAATATCTACCATTCCCTGAGCAATTCCAGACCAAACAGCTTCTGATTTCCATATACCGTTAATCGCAGCCAAGACTTTATCTGTATAAAATTTTCCCCACATATTAATAGTTGATGTTAAGTGAGCTTTTAGACCAAAACGACTCATATCAGTGTTAGAACCAAAAACAAAAAGACCTTTTTCCTCAGCAAATTGGATAGGTGCCACAGAGTCAGTATGATGCGTTAAAATATCAGCACCCCCATTGACCAAAACTTGTGCTGCTTCTCTTTCTTTTACTGGATTATACCAGTTTTGCACCCATACGACTCTCACTATCGCTTTGGGATTTGTTGCTCTTAATCCTTGCGTAAACGCATTTATTCCTCGAATGACTTCAGGAATTGGATAAGACCCGATAAAACCAATGATATTTGATTTTGTCATCCTACCAGCAATCATACCAGTGAGATATCGCGGTTCTTCAAAGCGTCCCAAATAGGTTCCAACATTCTGCAAGCGTTTCCTACCACCGCAATGTTCAAAAAACACATTGGGAAAATCTTGTGCTACTTTTATTGATGGATTCATATGACTAGAAGAAGTTGTAAAAATTAATTTATTTCCCTCCTCTGCTAGCTGACGGATCGCTGTCTCAGTATTCACACCTTCACTAACATTTTCAACAAAAGTTGTTTTTACCTTACTTTGAAGGTTGGCTTCCATTTCTCTACGTCCCAAATCGTGGGCATATGTCCACCCAAAATCACCCACAGGTCTTACGTAAACAAAGGCAATTTTAAGAGGTTCACTAACAAACGCAGGTGTAGCCGAGGTAGGGGCTTCACTCTGTACATCAATTTGGGGATTGGATTTACCCCTGTTACAGCCAGCAAAGGTAAAGCCACTTCCTGCTAAAGTAGTATATTTTATAAACTGCCGACGCTTCATGTCTATAAATTTTTCTACTTACAAAACAGTTGAAAACAAATATAGATTGTATTTTTACAAAAGGGTGAGTTTTCCCACCCCGAATAGCAAGCGAAATTGTGAATTGCTGTTTAGCGCCAGAAAATATATCGTACCCCAATAATTAACAGAAAGAGTCCGTATAGCTTCTTGATTGTTTCACTACTGATATAAGGTTGATTGGCAAACAATGCACCAAACAAATTACCAACTATAAGACCAACTGCAATAATCACAGCATATTTTATATTTAAATTACCGTTTCGATAGTAAACTAGGGCAGCTAGAATACCAATTGGCAATATTTGAGCAGCGATAGAAGTACCTGTGGCAAATTTTTGATCCATCCCTAATAACAAAACCATAGCCGGCACCATAATTGCACCACCACCGATGCCAAACATACCGCCTGCGACACCTGCAGCTAAACCAATAAGCAACAATTGGATGAGGATATTAGACATAAAACTGGTTGGTAGATTGCTAATTTTACTCTAATGTAAAAGGAGTCACTAATGACAAATGACAAAGAACGGTCAAAACCTGTGAGCTGTATGTGTACCGACCTACTTATTTTTCTTCTTGAACTTAAAATGAAGCCTCATAGAAAACATGACTTAGCAGAGACAGGGAACGAAAATTCTTTGGGTAAAATCGATTTGGGCAGCATCCCATGAACACCTTTTTGTGGGCTGTTGACAACCTGAGTAATACGAAAATTCACAGCTAAGCTACACAGAACATAAGCATCTTCAGGTACCAAATTGACGAAGCGCTCCAAAAAATAAATCATATTTTTTAAAGCTAATTCTAACGCTTCATCTAATGTGTGACCAAATCCCATTGTAATAATATCTGTGGGAGTTTCAGCAATTGGTATTGTGAGGTGCAAATTCTTGTGAAGGTTTAATTGGATAGTGCCATTCATGGAAGTTTCAATTGCAGTGACATTAACTTCACCATCTCCTTGCGCTGAATGACCATCTCCAATAGAAAATAAAGCACCTGGAACAAAAACAGGCAAAAAGACTCTAGAACCAGTTTGTAGTTCTCTATTATCAATATTACCACCGTAGTGACCGGGAGGAATTGAAATTCGAGATGCTTCGGGTGTAGCAACACCAAGAATACCAAAAAAGGGTTTCAGGGGAATTTTAATACCGCTGCCAATGGGGTATTCTGCAAGATTGTTTTCTAAATCAAGGGGTATGAATCTGAGGGCGGGTTGATTAAACTGGTGCGGTAAAGCACCCCAACCCGCACGAATAGCATTGAAGCCAACGGGTAGACTGGGTGTAATTGCTTCTAACTTGACTTCCAATACATCCCCTGGTTCTGCATCCCGCACGTATATTGGTCCTGTAAGCAAATGCGGTCCTGCTGCAATTTTGCGTTCTGATGGAAGATTGTGACAAATGTCAAGGAATTCTAGTGTCAGAAATTCTGGTGGTGCTTTGTCAAAAACGTAATAACCAGAATAAGTTTCCACTTCGACAGTATCGCCAGAATCAATTGTCAGTACTGGTTCTAAATAGTGAGAAAAACCACCTAAATGTACAGTTTCTCTGGTGGCTTTGAGAACGTGGTGAGTCATTGCAGCTAACGTGCATCCAAAAGAGTTATTGCCTAGAATAGCGGGTTTGATGCTCACCAACACGATCGGTCAACAAGTTTGTCCTTGGTCATTTGTCATTTGTCATTTGTCATTAGTTCTACGGCATAACCCATTTCTCGCCTGCTGTTAACCCGAGTTTTTAGGCATTGCTGCTGTAATGTCACGTAGTAACTTCACTTGCCAATAAGGTACAGGAGCAAGTAAGACGGTACCTGTTCCCTCGAAGGTATTGACTAAAAACTCACCGGAAGTCATGGAACCTAAAATAGACTTAGTGGCTTTTTCAACACGATAATTTAACGTAGTTGTGCGGGCGATCGCAAAATTCCCATCCACAACCAAGCGGTCATTTTGCAACTGAATGGTTTCTACAGGTCCTTGCGCCATCATGACGACTTTACCCCTGCCTTTAACTTTTGTTTGAAACAAACCTTCACCGCCGATTAAGCCAGAGATTAATTTATTACGCTCAACACCGACTTCCACAGTGCCATCACTTGCCCAATAAGCACCACTGTCTAAAATCCACTCAGTACCGTTTAATTCCATAACATGGAATCCAGATAAAGACGGCTCCAGATATAACTCTCCAGTTCCTGTATATGTTGGGCGAAAAATATTTTCACCAGTTGCTAGAGATTTCAAAAAACCACCTGCTGAGGGTGCTTTAGACTGCATGGTAATGTTACCGAGCATGTAATATAAAGCACCTGATTCCGTTCGCACTGTTTCGTTTTGTAAAACGACCTTGACTAAGCGCAAACCTTCTTTTTCTATCATTTCATAACTTGCCATTACTTTCCTCTTTACAAAGATACGTTAGACGGATAGTGTTAATATTCTTCAATTCTGGCATCTGTGTTTACGGATAGCTAGGAAAAAAAGGCTAAAGTATAAAGGCTAAAGGATGAAAGTAACAGAACCACTAACCGCTAATCACTCACTACTAACTACTATCCACTAACCTTCCTCTTCAAGAAATTAGACATAAATGGTCGTTCAAATACCAAGTAAAAGCAATAAGCAATCAGTAGCGATAATGGCACAGCTACTATGTAAAATATAGCTATAAAGTTCACTCCAGATAATTGGAGGTTCAAAAGCAAATTCCCCACGACTGATACTATAACTCCATGAGTGAGATACAGACTGTAAGAAAAGGTTCCTAGCGCAACTACCCAAGGCTTTTCAAAGATCTGTAAAACAAGGGGTTGCTTTTTACCTTCCATCGCAAAGTTAGTGCAATAAATCAGCAGACAAGCAGTTGCCAAAGCGCAAGCACTATGACTAATCCATTCATCAAATCCTAGTTTTTGCCATTCCGTTATAAAAGCAACAACAGCGAATATTATTGCCAATACACTCCAAGATAACGATTTTCTCATTTTTATCAACTTAGGTTTTTGAGAAAATCCAATATCTGCTGCTGCCATCCCTAGGGCAAATAAGCCTAGAAACCAAGAATGTGCTGCATCAAATCCTTTGATAAGATAAAGTGGTAACAAACCAACTAAAAAAGCCACAAATACTGTTGAGAGTAAATTGAAACGCCGCCAGATAGGTATTAGTAATAGTGGAAATAAAAAATAGATCTGCCACTCAACTGCGACACTCCACATGGGTGCGTTAATAGAACCAAGTGTGCCGCGACTGAAATTATGAACCAGTAGCAGGTGAGTGACCACATCCTTCAAGGAAAAGAAAGGATGGAACTCTCCATAACTAGGAGATTCATGCCATCTAAAAATGGACAACTTATCAAGTTGCACCATGACGAAACCTAAGAGCAAGCTACACAAAAGAGCTACATAGTAAGGTGGCAAAATTCTCCGCGATCGCCGCTTAATATATGGTAACAATCCTTCTGCAAAAGAGCCCCCTTGCGAACGCGCTACTGGTAGCATTAAAACATAACCGGAAAGAACTATAAAAACAACAACAGCAAAATGCCCGTATCTCAGGATTTTGCCCATTATTTGTAGCAATAAGGAGGATTGTTCTCCCATATACCGATTTATATGAACCAAGACAACATACAATGCTGCCAGTCCACGTAACCCATCTAAGTAATGAAGGCGCAATCTCTGTTCGGTAGATTTTCTGGATACTGATATTTCCACTTAAAACCTCAGACATTTATAAGAATTTTCTTAATAACTGACTTAAGATTTAACTATTTGTCAGCAGAAAAAGTCTGTACTTAAGTACATTAAAAAAAAATGATAAAATTAAATGTAAAGAAATAAAAAATAATTATAAAGCTCTTTTAAAATCTTATTTTTACTTACTCCTTTTCCGCTCTAAAATTACCTCAAAATGTAGGTAATCGAATGGCGGGAAGGGAGTAGTTGTAAGGGGGCAATGCCTTGCAACCCTACCAGTGATTGCAAGGCAGTGCCCACCCTACTCTTATTAAAAGCACTCGATATTTGGTATCAGCAAATATTTGTAGCTACAAACTGAATAACTTCGCTGAGTCCTGCCTTTGTTTTCAAATTCGTAAAAACAAAAGGTTTATCACCGCGCATTTTTTTGGCATCTCTTTCCATGACATTTAAATCTGCACCAACATGGGGAGCTAAATCTGTTTTATTTATGTGGCATACAAAGTAAGCTACAGGTCCGATAGCCATTCTGTTGGTCTATTTGTTTGGCTGTATCGGAGTCTGGATGGTCGTATAAATCAAAGGGAATATTGAGGGTCTTACCAGTTGCGGCTACTATGCCTGCAAAACCCTTGCCAATCGGTACTCGTAACTCTTTGGTTGAACCGTCATCTTGCGTGATTTTCGTCCACAATTGCTCTGCTTCGCGGTCTATTAACCATAGGGTACTGCGATCGGCATTCATGAGTTCTTTTGCCTCAGCCATCACCCGCTTGAGGGTTTCCTCTAAGTCAAGGCTGCTTTGACTGAGGGATTTAACTGCCTTCATGAGTGCTGCTGCGGCTCTTTGTTTTTGAGTTGCTACGTAGAAGGAGCGCGAGGATTCTAAAATCAGCCTAATGGAGGGAGCGAATTCTTGAAATAACTGCTTGTCAGCTTCTGTAAACCCTTTTATGTCAATTCGTTCTGACAGGGGTGTCTCGGAATTGTTAGGAAACTTTAATTTATTGAGCAATTGCACAACTGCAACTAGTTGCCCTTCTTCGTTTAAAAGTGGCAACGCTAGCATTGTGTATGTCCGATACCCGGTTCTTTTTTCTTGTTCTCGAGCAAAGACCGAGCGGGGATCGTCGTAGAAATCAAAGGGAATATTGACCACTTGTTTAAAGGTGGCAACTTCACCCGCAATGCCTTTATCTGCAGGGATACGAATCTCTAATGAGCGATTACCCTCTGCCTCTGCCACAATTGACCAGAGTTCTTGTTTTTCTTCGTCTAGCAAAAAAATTGTTGTGCGATCGGCACCCAATAACTCTCCAGTTTTTAGGGTAATAGAATGTAGCATTTCTTGCAGAATTGTTTCAAACCCCTGAGTATCCAGCATTGATAGGGTTTGATTGACAATCCGTAGTTTTTGTTCAACTTCGGTAACAACCTGCTTAAAAGTATCTTGAGTTAGGGGCGCGAGAAAGGTAGATATAGTTCCCTTGCGTTTGGCAAGAGCACCCACAGCAGCAGCATTTCGCTGCAAAGCGTGGTTTTCGTGACTGGCAACACCAATAATTAAATCAGCGGTAGCACCGCAACCACGTTGATGAACTGACATAACTGGCTTTTGATATAGAATTTGACTTTAGTGATGTTTAACAGTGGCATCTAATGTATGTAAGTGTTGCTACAAGCAAACAAACAGAACATAACATAATCCACAGTGTAATCTTTTATCAACTCAGCGTCACCTTCTATAGCCAGGAGTTAAGAATTAAAAGGTAAAAATTTAAAAATCCTACTTCAATTTCACCCACAAGGGGGTTGGCAATGGAAAAATTGCATCTACTTCTTATACAATTTCCTTTCTCGTAGTTCAACGGACACTGGGGGATCGCAATGTTGGAATTGGCTTTCAGTACATGGGGTCGGCGCAGTCAATATATAGCCCTTTTGAATGGGTTCGTTGTGGTAGGAACTTTCGCGATCGCAGAAAATTGTGCAAGGGCTCAAAGTACTATCATTCCTGACAATTCTTTGGGTACTGAGGCTTCGGTAGTCACTCCCAATGTTGTCATCAAAGGAGTATTGAGCGAGGAAATCTCAGGTGGGCTGATTAAAGGAACTAACCTCCTACATAGCTTTGAGGAATTTAACGTCAGTCCAGGACGAGGAGCATACTTTACTCCTCCATCTGGTGTTGAGAACATTCTGACTCGCGTCACCGGGGCAAATCCTTCCCAAATCTTGGGAACCCTTGGTGTCACAGCTGGTAGTGCCAATCTGTTTTTGATGAATCCCAATGGCCTTATTTTTGGACAAACTGCGCGGCTGGATGTGATGGGTTCATTTGTTGGAACGACAGCAAATGCTATTCGCTTAAGTAACGGGGACATTTTTAGTGCCAGACCCAATCAATCTCTGCCAACCCAATTGTTAAAGGTTAATCCTAATGCTTTTTTGTTTAATCAAATTGCCAATCAGTTAGTTCCTGCTATTCAAGTAAACCAAGCATCTCTATCTGTTAGAGACGGTATGAGTTTGTTACTGTTAGGTGGAAATGTCACCTTAGATGGCGCAAATGTACAGGTATTAGGCGGTCAAATAGACATTGGGGGATTATCAGCAGAAGGAACAATTGAGCTTTCGGGTAGTGCTAACAGTTTCAATTTACGTTTTCCAGAGAATATACAGAGATCTGATGTATCGCTTGTTAATAAATCTCGTGTTAATGTTACTGATAGGGGTCAAGGAAGTGTAGTAATTAATGCCCGAAATCTAAATATTGTTGATGAAAGTAGCATTTCTGTCGGCATTAGATCGACATTAAGAGCACACGATTCAATTTCACAAAACGTAACATTAAATGCTAGTGGTATTGTCAAGATAAACCAGAATAGCCAAGTAAGAAATGTAGTAGAAACTGACGCTACTGGCAATGCTGGGAACATTAATATTAATGCTGGGAAAGTAGAGGTCACTGGCGGACAAATTCGCACTCGTACTTTAGGTAATGGCAATGCAGGTAATATCAATATCAAGGCTGGTGAGATTTTGATAGATAACCCAGCTTATGTTAGCGAGGCTAGTAGACGTACATCAGATGATAAGCCTGCTATTGACGCCAGTAACTTTAGTAATGACTCAGTCAAAGGAAGAGGGCGTAGCGGTAACGTATCATTAGCAGCAGATGGCTCGATCGTTTTGATTGGGCGGGGTGAAGGCTCGACCTATGATAATAAGGTCATTTCCACCTACAGTGCTTCACGAGGTCGGGGAGAAGGACACGTATTACTGAAAGCCAATGGTTCTATTTCTCTAGACAATGCTTTTATTGTCACTAGCACGTTTACCACAGACACAAATGCGGGAGAGATATTACTGCAAGGTCAAGAAGCTGTTTCCTTGAAAAATAACAGTTCCCTTGTTGCTACAAGCTTTGCTAGGGGGAATTCTGGAAACATTACACTGACATCCTCTGGTCTTGTACTTGTCGAAAATAGCTTGATGTCTGCTAACATCGGTGCGGCACAAGGATCTTTCCCCGCTCAAGGGAATGCAGGTAATATCTACATATCCGGAAACTCCGTTTTTGTTACTGCTGGTTCGGAAGTGACAACAAGAAATGCTTTGGGTGGTAACTCTGGTAATATTCAAGTAGATGCTACGGATATAGTAGAAATTTCTGGCAGAGTCCCAGAGTTATTTTCCAAAAAAAATCGTTCAAACACAGCTGTCTACAGTACTTTACTGACAACTGCTGAAGAAAGGGCTACTGGACAAGCTGGTGATATCAATATTAATGTTCCAAGTGGAACCTTACTCATAGCGGATGGGGCAAGTTTGAGGGCAGAAAGTCAAGGAATTTTTAGAGGCGGTAATATTAATGTCCATGCCAAGACAGTGGAGTTGAATGGGGGTGGGAAACTTCTCACGAGTGCCTCTAACAGTGGTGATGCTGGTAATATTACTCTCAGTGCGAGCGCTCGCATTACCATCGCCGGAAGTAATCCCAATTTTGATGAAGTTTTTCAGCAAGCAATTATCAGATACGGCAGTAGGAGAGAAGCAGAGATTAGACTTGGTACTGTTGGTGGTGCTAGTGGAATATATGCCAGTACATCTGAGACTTCCACTGGAAAAAGTGGAGATATAAACGTAACGACTGGGAGGTTAGTTGTTCGAGATGACGCACAACTTAGCGTTAGCAGCGGTCAAAAAGATGCTGGTAACTTGGAGATCCAAGCTCGCTCTATCTTTTTAGACTACAGGGGAAAACTACGAGCCGCAACTGCATCTGGTAAGGGGGGAGACATAAACTTGCAAGTGCGCGACAATATCTTAATGCGACACCAAAGTCAAATATCTGCTGACGCTGGCAATAACGGCAATGGGGGTAATATCAACATCAATAGTCCTAATGGTTTTATTGTTGCCGTCCCTTGGGAAGATAGTAACATTCTTGCCAATGCCGAACAAGGAAAGGGAGGTAACATCACAATTGTGAGTTCTGGAATTTATGGCTTTGAAAATAGCTTTTTTTTAACGTCTTTGAGTGACATCAACGCTAGTTCAGATTTTGGATCGGATGGTACAGTTCAAATTGAAATCCTTGGCATCGATCCCGATTTAAGACCAGTTAATTTCCCTACAGAAATAGTTCGAGCAACATTAAGTCAAGGCTGTCAGAAAAATGCCAGCCAAGAGGAAAATAGATTTTTCATCACTGGACGTGGTGGTTTACCGTCCAATCCTTACGAACCCCTCACCAGTGAGAGTTTCATGGCAGATTGGATAACTCCCAAACCTAATTCTCAAGTTCCTTTGGGTTTAACTACCGTTGAGCAAAATTCACACAATCTGACTTCAAAATCTATTGTAGAAGCTACTGGATGGAAGATAGATCCTGAAGGAGAAGTTGTTTTGACTGCATCTACCTCTACGATTCCGCCTCTAAGTTCTCAATTAGGAGCTTCTGTATGTGGCAGCCGATTAATTCCTTAATATTTTACGCGCCAGTTTAGCATAAGTTTTCACTGTTTCGTAGGGCATATCTAAATCTTTTGCTATGTCTTGCAAGGATTCCCCCATTTCTCGACGTGCTAGAATTGTTGCTCTTGTTTCGCAGACAGATATTGCTCTCTCACCTCCTGTACGTTTCTGCGTTGCCATCAGCATTTCTGTTAATTGAGTGACTCGCTGTTGGAGTTGTATTTCTGGTACTGGTATCTCAACAGCAACAGAGGCTTCTGTCCAACCCAAGCGTGTCTGACCCAAACCAAATGTTGTTTTGTGTCCTGTTCCGCAATAAGGAGCAAACTGACTAAGTGCTTTGTACAACTGCACAAATTCAGGTTGTGCTGGTACATCTTGAGCTAAGCCGTATTCTATTGCACCAGTAAATCCTGTCACTGTGCCTTTTTTACCACCTGTAACTTTTGCTGTTGCTAGTTGGTGGCGGTGGATAATGACATTTTCGTCTACCCAGGCAAGAAAAGCATCCATATCTACGGGTTTGCCAGAAAAGTCGTTCCAACGACGTAGATAGCTGTGAAAGACGTTATAAGGTAGTGGTAAGGGAAAATGATGCCCTTTGCGACGAAAACTGGTTGGGCTGATAAAACTTAGGGTTGTGGTGTTTTTTGTTTCTGCTGTCAGTAAGTTGCTATAGGTTGTGGCAGCATGAGCTATGGATACTTTTTGAATTTTTAGGGTGGCTCTGTGAATATTAATATTTTTTGGTAAATTTTGTAACCAATTACTCATCCACTGTACTACTCGGGATGACAAGGCTGTAACATACCAGCGGTAGGAAGAATTATTGACTAATTGTAATTGTTTGCCAGCAGTTAATAGTTCTCCTTGTAAACGGGAAATGGTAAAAGGCTTTTCTGATTCCCCATCATGGAGATAGGCTGATAGTTCTGGGTTGGTTTGGCGTACTTGGTCTAAAAACCAAGCATGGAGGGCGATCGCGTATTCTGGAAATAAGGTAGCATTTCCTTCCGGGACGACATCAAAGGCTATGCCAACTAACTCAGTGTTATCTGGCAAATAATTGTTACTCTTTTTTGATACAGTTTTTTTCCTAGTAGGTTGCATATTAATCACAGGTCTTATTTGAGATCCACTGGTTCCATGCCAAGTCCCTACCCATAATTTTAATTTGGGTGTGGTTAGCGAAGGGAAACCAATGGGCATTTTGTATTTGAGTGTGTTCTTTGCCCTGAAAGTACGGTTTTCCCTACTCCACAACAAAAAAATTCTAGCTATATTTAGTCAAGTGTCAGGTTAAGGAAAGCAACGCTGACACGCCGAACCAAGAAAAAAAGATATAGTTTGAAAGCCAAAAACTAGGTGCAAGCGCTTTGAAACTATTGCAGGGCTTAGGTTGTGAGGTCACCCCCATCCAGAAAAAAGAAACGGGTGAAAAAAATTTAGAGAAAACCCTTGACAAAGAGAAATAGGGTTGTTACTCTAGATAAAGTGTGAAGCGCGAAAGAGGCGCAAAGCACGCAACCGAACCAAGATAAAGTAATAGTTTGAAAGCCAAGCATTTAAAGTCATGGGCGCGATTTACCAGGGGTAACGCCCGAAGGTCGGCACAAACACACTTTGACGGATTTACTGTACTACGTTCATGATGTAGCAGGAGTTGAGCGAATTCGTTTTGCTACCTCCCATCCACGTTATTTCACAGAAAGGCTGATTAAAGCTTGTGCGGAATTACCCAAGGTATGCGAACACTTCCACATTCCCTTTCAATCTGGGGATAACGAGGTGCTCAAACGGATGGGGCGGGGATATACTCATGAAAAATACCGCCGCATCATTGAAACAATTCGGCATTACATGCCAGATGCATCGATAAGTGCTGATGCTATCGTTGGTTTCCCAGGAGAAACGGAAGAACAGTTTGAAAATACCCTCATCTTGGTCAATGACCTTGCCTTTGACCAATTGAATACAGCAGCATACTCTCCGCGTCCGGGAACACCCGCAGCAAATTGGAATGAGCAATTGAGTGAGGAAGTCAAGAGCGATCGCCTACAAAGATTAAATCATCTAGTCGCAGTGAAAGCGTCTGAGCGATCGCAGCGTTACATGGGGCGCATTGAAGAAGTGCTGGTGGAAGACCAAAACCCCAAAGACAAAACCCAGGTAATGGGGCGTACCCGTGGAAATCGTCTGACGTTCTTTACTGGTGACATCAACGCACTCAAGGGTAAGTTGGTGAAGGTAAAAATTAACGAGGTTCGTGCTTTTAGTTTGACGGGTGAACCAGTTGAGGCGTTACTCGTTCGTAATTGAGAATTCCTAAGTCGTAATGGCTAATCAATTATGAATTAGAAATTACAAATTCGTTTGTTCCCACCTATATGCCCTGGTTGTGCTACGCTATCTGGATTCTCAAGTGATAGAGGTATTTCAGATGACAAAGCTGCGGGTGGGATTATTATTTGGGGGTCGCTCGGGAGAACATGAAGTTTCTATAAGTTCTGCAAGGGCGATCGCTAGTGCTTTAAGTGCAGAACAAAATGCTAGCAAATACGAAATACTGCCTTTTTATATCCAAAAAGATGGTCGTTGGTTGGCAGGAGATGTGCCACAACAAGTCTTGGCATCAGGCAATTCACTGCAATTAGCAGAATCTACCACTGAAAATCAAGTATCGAGTGCCAATTCCGAGTTATCTGGTGACAAAACTCAAATCCTCAGTCGTTGGCAATCTCCTTCCCAAGTTGGGGACGTAGATGTTTGGTTTCCCATTCTTCACGGTCCTAACGGTGAAGACGGTACAGTTCAGGGGTTACTGACCTTGATGCAAGTTCCTTTTGTCGGTTCTGGGGTGTTGGGTTCGGCAGTGGGAATGGATAAAATTGCCATGAAAACAGCCTTTGCCCAAGCAGGATTACCGCAGGTCAAATACATTGCATTGAATAGAGCGCAAATATGGTCTAATCCTTGTGTTTTTCCCAAATTGTGCGATCGTATTGAGGCAAATTTGGGATATCCGTGCTTTATTAAGCCTGCTAACTTAGGTTCATCAGTAGGTATTGCGAAAGTGAGATCGCGACAAGAGTTAGAAAAAGCATTGGATAATGCCGCTAGTTACGATCGCAGAATAATTGCAGAGGCTGGAGTTGTTGCACGGGAATTAGAGTGTGCGGTTCTGGGAAATGACCAACCCAAAGCTTCCGTCGTCGGTGAAATTACTTACAATAGTGACTTTTATGATTATGAAACTAAATATACTCAAGGTCAGGCAGATTTACTGATGCCCGCACCTGTTTCAGAAACGATTACCCGTCAGATACAAGAAATGGCTTTGCAGGCTTTTGCGGCAGTTGATGCTGCTGGATTAGCAAGAGTCGATTTTTTCTATCTGGAAGCAACAGGAGAAGTATTAATTAATGAAATCAATACCCTGCCTGGTTTTACAGCAACGAGTATGTATCCGCTTCTGTGGTCCCATAGTGGTGTCCCTTTCCCCGAACTTGTTGATACGCTGATTCAACTCGCCCTTGAAAGGCATTCTCGTTAGAAGGCGTCTATCTAAAAGGCAGAAGGCAGAAGGAAAGGAGAAGTTAGTAAGAGAACAAAGTGGAAGCCAAGAATGGTGATGTGACTAAAAAAAGCGATCGAATTCAATACCAACAGACAACCCATTCTTCTGCCCTCTGTCTTTTACTTTTTTTGCTATGTAACAAAAAATACCTAAATAGAAAAACAGATATTTAGAGCAAGCCAACTAATCTACATAAAAAGGCTACTTTAATCCAAATAACGCTACGGATATCATGATGCTTGACCCTTAAGTACAATTTAGTACTTGAGGGGAACTTCAAACTACAATTATTATGGAAAACACTCAGAGTGTACAACAGCAGGCATCCCAAGCGGAAGCACCGACACCAGGTTTGAGAAAGAAAAAGTCAAAGAAACCAGCAAGCAAGAATTTTCTGATAGACTTGTTTGCTAAATATCCTTTGTTGTTGCCTGTTGGTTTGTCAGCGATTTTTTTAGGTAGCGGTGTCCTTGCTCTGTACAGTCTAGGACATGTTGAAAGTCCAGAAGAGGAAGAAGTAGAAACATTAGAAGCAGAAGTGGTCAAGCCAATTACTACGCCTACTGAGACAGCTAATCCTATGCCCTTATGGATGGTAATAGCGATCGCTTTGAGTTGTGGAAGTGGCAGCCTAATGTTGTTCCTACTTCTAAACCGCCCAGCACAGCGTCAAATGGTTAAGAATCATTTCAACCGCTACCAAGCTCGTTTAACACAACGCAGCCAAAGAATGGAACCACGCCCTCCAAAGAACAAGCCAGTCTATGTGCCATCGAAAGTAAGGCAACCTGCTGTAGCTATGTCAGTTCAAGCACAACCTGTAGTCACAATTCTGCCTCCAGAACAAAATAGTTCCCGGAATTCAAATGAAGAATCTTTAGCAAGTGTATTTGATATACGCAAACACACTCCTTTATCTACAATCATACGTAAAAATTAGATATTGAAAAATTACAGGGATGCTCGCCTCTCGGCACTCTGTTAGGCTTGGGTGCTCAATAAATAAGTCAGCGCTAACAAACACCAGTTTGAATGAGGTCTGTTAGTGGTTAATAGTTATTGGGAAAAACAGGAGATCAACATTTCTTTACATAATTAGGTTTATCTGCGCCGACCTGTCTAGAGCGGATGAATAGTTCTCATTAAATCTTTGCTAATCTATGCATACCTTGCCTTAATCCAAAATTTTAGTAATGTGGACACGGTAGTAGGGTGGGCTTGCCCGCCGTTAGCTGCTTTGCGGCATAGTCCTACCTACAAAAATCGGTAATTTTAGACCAAAAAAGGAGTAGTAAAAACAATTAATAAATTGTTGTCTTCATTTATAAATCTGTAATAGTTTGAACATTTACTGAAATGAATTAAAAACTTGCCAAACTGGCACCTACGATAATAAAACATCAGATAAATTGAAAATACTAGATAACTGTAAAGGTATTGTTTTTAGGACGATCGCATATAAAAAAATCCTGATAAACCTACCAGTAAAGAAGGCATTTCATTAAAGATAACAAACTATATAACAAGAGTTCATTAGCTATGCATAGTAATTAAAAGTTACTGTGAAGGCATCCAACTAATACCGTTGCCATATAAAGATGCATAGAAAAAACACCACCACCTATGACACCAGCCCTTAATAAGGAGAGGTTAGGAGGGGTAAAAATAATGTACTGCTTCACAGACAATTGGTATAAACCGTGGTTACAACAGGAAAACAAATCGAATGTTAGAATTAATAAATTGCCATTCGAGAAAAAAGAAATAGAGCAATTATTGTTATTGTGTAATTATTTGAATATTTAGTCAACTAATAAAAAAATGCCAAAATGACTGCTTAAGTATAGATAAATCAGATATATTCAAAAAAGTTAAAGATGGTAAATGACTTTAAGGGTGTTATTATTATAGTGTATCACATATTCTATTATTTGTGATACACTTTCCACAAAAAAGATATTAATTGATAAGTTTTTGATGCAATAAATAAGAATAATCAAGCATGCATTTGCTGCAAAAGGAATATTCAGACCGTGCAGGCGTTGTTGTTAACTACAGAAAGCCCCCTAAACAGATGGCAACGTCTTCTGTCTACTCCCTAGCGCTTCAGCGGCAAATGATGAGTGGGAGCATTTCAGCGATTGGTATGCTTGCTCCCACTCTTTTTTATTTGTTAATTAATAATTAGCTTACTCCTTTTCTGCTCTAAAATTACCGATTTTTGTAGGGTGGGCAGTGCCTACCACAACGCCAAGATGGTGGGCAGTGCCCACCCTACATCTACATCTATGTGTTTAAGTAATCTTTTGGCGGGAAGGGAGTAGTCAGCCGATGTGAATAAACATAACTTGGCATTCGGGCTGGGAGTGGTGAGTCGGCATGAGAGGTCTCAAAATTTGTTGAAATAGCCAGGGTTATTTGCAACCACCGACTGAGAGCCACCACATTGAATGTCAGAGACAGGCTGTCAGAAACTCGATTGTCAAAAAAGAGGGTTTGTCTGTTTTAGGTTGTTTAATGTAGACAGACTGAAGGACTGAAATTTCAGTTAATAGCGAACAGTTAAGGGTCAAAAATTTGTTATTAAAGAGTTGAGAAGCATGAGTAGGAACTTCGGAGAAATCAAAGCTCCTTGGAGAAGAGATTTATCTAAAAAAACTAACTTATGGGGGGTTGCACCCTACATTCTTCCACATCAAAAGAATGATATATTTCAAGAGTGAGGACATTAAATCAGGTCATTCCGGCAGAAATGAATAATATTGCTTCTGTGATGCTGTGATGATTGTCCCTCTTTCAAAAGTCAACAAAGACTTGGCAAACTGGCAACTAGAATCAGAGGAAATTAGATAGATTAAAGATAGGAAATAACAATCAGGGTGTTGGTTTCAGGGTGGAGATATACACAACTTTTGTGAAATAGAACATCTCAGAAAACCCAAACACTAAAAAAGTAGATTGACTTTTGATGGCATCAACTCAAAGGTTAAGTGTGAAAGCAAACAAATAAGAATAATCAAGCATGCATTTGCTGCAAACGGGAGAGAGAGACAGAGTGGGCGTTGTCGTTAACTACAGAAAGCCCCCTAAATAACTGGCAACGTCTTCTGTCTAATCCCTAGCGCTTCAGCGGCAAATGATGAGTGGGAGCATTTCAGCGATTGGTATGCTTGCTCCCACTCTTTTTTTATCTGTTGATTGATTTGCAACATAGCGCTTCATGTCACCTTCTCTAACATTAAACTCTCTGCGCGATACGCTGTTGGAAGATCGCGACTAGCAGCAAGAAGCCGCCCCGGAGCACGAGTTGCCACCACGGGGTAATGGTTCCCTCGAGATTTAGAAGGTTGTACATCATTCCCAACAGAAGAACACCGACAAGCGTCGGAAACACAGCTCCTTGCCCCCCTCCGAGAAACGTTCCTCCCATGACGGTTGCAGCGATCGCATCCGTCTCCCAACCAAAGGCGGCCACAGGCTGACCCGCCCCTAGACGACCTGCGAGAATGACACCAGCAAGCCCTGAAAGCAAACCGCTTATCGTGTAAGTTGCGAGCTTCACCCGGTCTGGGCTCACGCCCATCAGCCGGGATGCCTCCTCGTTGTCACCGACAGCGAACATATGCAACCCTAATCGGCTCCTGTGCAGCATGAACCAGACTGCGAAATATAAGAGCGCAACTATAAGCACGGGGACAGGAACAGAACCAATGAACCCCCTGCCCAGCCAAATAAGTCCTGAGGCTGTCGATGATACGGCAATCGACTTTTCCTGGGTGATGCTTAGTGCTAGCCCGCGAGCAGCGCTCGCGGTGAATAAGGTAACAACGAACGGCTGGAGCCTCGCACGGGACACGAGAAGACCGTTTACCAAACCAAGCAAGGTAGTGCTTGCAATGCCACCGACGATCGCCATGAAGCTTCCCTGTCCGGCGAGCATTGCTGCGACAACGCCACCTAGAGCAACGAGGGCACCCACAGAGAGATCGATTCCCCCGCTCAAGATTGTGACGGTCATGCCCAGCGCCACGATCGCGAGCATACTGTTCTGTCGCATGATGTTCATGAGGTTAAGAGG